>CAXGZT010000206.1:0-4241 GCA_964014335.1 uncultured Campylobacterales bacterium
TCACGGAGATATCACGATCAAGATCGAAGAAGATGCGAAAGCAGGTCCCGGAAAGAATCTTGAGTTGGACGAATTCATCGTTATCTGCTTGGAAGACATCCGTTTGAGGGCTAATTAAGGTTTTTGGACGGTGGCCAATATCGCACGCTCTTTACAAAAGCTTGGTGCGACCCCGAAGGATATCATCTCTATCTTGGAGACGATGAAGAAGGCGGGTGCGATCCAAGCCGAACTGGAGATTATCTAATGAACATTGACAACTCGGCAACGCTTTTTCAAGCCAATCAAAACGTCCCGAAAATCGATAATGAACTTGACAAAGTGGCATTAAAAAAGCAAACAGACCAGTTTGAGGCTATTATCTTGAAACAGCTTCTGGACACTTCAATGAAAGATGAGAACACGCTCTTTGGAAAAGACCCCGGAGACAAGATATACAACTCGATGTATAGAGATGAAATATCAAAGGTCGGGGCCGGAAACATGGGGATATCTCAGATGTTGTTTGATTATCTGGCAGAGGGGAGATGAGTTTACTTTTTTATTAAAGCTTTTTTCTTATTTGCCGATCTTAGGAGTATATACTAATATAGGCAAATTAAGGATCAAAAATGATTTCCAAGTTAGGCTCAGCAGCCATTAGGAATACGTATCAGGAAAGTGAAGCGAAAGAGGCTTCAAAACGTCCCTCGACAGTTGATAAGCAAGGGGACATGAGTAAGATTGAGCAGCTAAAAAGCTCAATTGAGAATGGAGAGTATCAACTCGATCTTAAGGCTTTGGCCAAAAAGATAGCAGACGAGATACTCTAAGGACTTAAAAAGTCAAGCAGGAGAAAAAAATGTTATCGTATCATCTTGAAAGTGCCGTAAATGATTTAGAGCAGTTGGTTAAAATGAGTGAACAGGATATTGAAGATATAAAGCTCGCTAATCATGAACATCAGTTCGAAAGACGCAAGATCAAAGAGGATATGATACATAGTTTTGAGAATAAAAAAGCGATGATAGACCATGAGATCTCCAAGCTTATGACGCAAAACCCCGACACCTCTCTTGACAAGCTTTTGAACGAGGATGAAAACGACTATCTTCAAAAACTGAAAACCTCTCTGGCTTCTTTGCGTGATGTCAATAAAAAATATGCGAAGATGGTACTCTCCGTCTCTTCATTTTACAATACCTTGCTGGAACGTTTGGTCCCTACCGAAATGCAGGGATATCAGAAAACAACCTCTAAAGGTGCATCGTTTTTGGAGATAAGAGCGTAACATGGCTTCGATTTTTAACGGACTCCATATTGGATTCAGTGGGCTAAGTGCTTCTCAGCTGGGTATTAATACGACCGGGCACAATATTTCTAATGCGGAGACCGAAGGCTATACAAGACAGAGGGTCGTTCAGCAAAGTGCACAACCTCTCGGAACAATTATTCCCGGTGCCCAGGGAAACGGGACGCAGGTCAAGGAGATCGTTCGTATTCATGATGAGTTTGTCTTTGGACGTTTCCGCAGTGAGGGCGAAAATAAGGAGTTTACAGACTTTCAGCGTCAAAGTTTAGAGGAACTCTCTACCTATTTTCCCGAGATTGAAAACGTGGGTATAAAGTTTGATATGCAGGAATACTTTAGTCTCTGGGGTGACCTCTCTATTAATCCGGATAACCAAGCGGTAAAAGTTGCCCTCGCGCAACAGACTCAGGTGCTTTCTCAGGACATACAGCAAACAAGAGAGCAGGTTTCTAGCCTTCAAGTTACCTTTAATGATCAGCTCAAAGCGGCTGTAGACGAGATTAACAGCATTGGCGAACAGATTGCGCAACTAAACAAGGCTATCGCTGATACAGAAGCGATTGAGGGGCAGCATGCAAACGATCTGCGTGATCAGCGGGGTGTACTGGAGCTTTCTCTTAGCAAGCTTGTTGATGCCACTATCTTCGAAGGAAACCTCTCCTCAAATATGCCCGTAAGCAGAGACCTGGTAGAACGTGGCGGAGATTATACGGTCAATATTTCCGGTTTTAACGTCATAGACGGTAAAACATTCCATCCTATTGTTGTGGAAAATAGAAACAACCCCAACGGCTTCTACAGTCTTTCATATGAGCGCCAAGACGGTGAGCTTGTCCCAATGGATGAGGAGATTAAAGGCGGGCGAGTCGGCGCTATTTTGGATCTTAGAGGAAGCCGTTTCGATGCAAACGGTGATCTTGAAAACGGTCAGCTTCAAGAGGTTATCAATCAGCTTGACGGCTTCGCTGCGGGTCTGATAGAAAGCAGCAATAACCTGTATGCCCAAGGTGCTCAAAGCAGCATGAGGTCAGACAGGCTCTCATTGACCGGAAGCGCATCTCTTGTAGATTCAGCTTTGAATATCAATCAAGGCAGCTTCGATGTGGTAGCCTATGATATTGACGGGAACGAAGCCGCAAGACGCACGATAAATATCACGGCTTCAACAGCTATGGATGATGGGACGGCAAGCAGTATCGTCGGGCAGCTTAGTGCTGCTCTTGACGACAATCAGGACGGAAATGCCACTAATGATATGAATAGCATACTCTCTTCGGCCTATGTGTATAATCTAAGCACTCAACAGGGAGAGCTGTCCTTAAGCGTAGATGAAGCACAGTTTCCGGGCTTTAGTTTTGCCATTGAAGACAGCCAGAGCAAGGGTCTCGCTTCAGGGACAAACTTCGCGGGAGCAATCGGGATGAGCCGTTTCTTTGAAGGAGACAGTGCTCAAAATATTGGACTGAATCGTCCGCTGAGAGATGACCCTGCCAGTATCAAAGCGAATAAATCGCCTATAGATGGGGATAACGGGTTAGCCAATGACATGCTGCAGCTTCAATTCGAAGACGTAACTTTTGAGGCTAACGGGGTTTTTACAAAAGAGTCCCTATACGGATATTATGATGCGATTGTCACGGATGTGGGAACACGCACGAATGCAGCCATCATTACCAATGATACGGTCACGGCCAAGTTTAATGCTATATTGCAGAGTTATGAATCTATTTCCAAGGTCAACATTGACGAAGAGATGGTTAACTTGATCAAGTTTCAAACCGCTTACGGGGCTTCTGCGAAGATCATTACGACTATTGACCAGATGATGGATACGCTTTTGGGACTTAAACAGTAAATAATAGACCGTCTCCGTCTATCCGCTGTGGCTCTGTTGGGCCTCTTATCCATTATCAGTAAGGCTCATTATGCTTTTGACATGCTATACTTCGTCTAAAAAAAAGAGTTTTTGTGCAAAAACCCTATCTTAGTCTTTTCATCTTGCTGTTCGTCTTTCTTTTTTCTTTTCTAGGAGATTTTCTCTATACGACGTCGGCGTACGATCTTGACGCCTTGTCTATTCTGATACCCCCCTCAGCAGAACACCCTTTCGGTACAGACCGCTTGGGCAGAGACCTTCTTGCACGTGTGATAGAGGGCGGAAAGGTCTCTTTGTTGATTGGCGTAGGAAGTGCCTTCATCGCTTCGTTTTTGGGACTTATCTTAGGTGCCACGGCAGGTTTTCTGCGTGGAGGCGTAGACAAGGCCTTCGTAGTTATGGTGGACCTCTTTCTTACCTTTCCTACCTTTTTTCTACTCCTGGCCCTTATCTCATACGTGAATGCTTCGGTCTTGGTCTTGATTTTTATTATTTCGATTACAGGGTGGATGACAACGGGACGTCTGATCCGTTCAGAGAGTTTCTCCATTACCTCGCAGCCTTTTATCAAGATACTCAATATTGCCGGCGTGAACAAGTGGAAGATCCTGCTCAAATATTACGCCCCCTGACTCGCCCCTATCTATTTCGTCTCTTTCACCTTTGGTGTAGGCGGAGCTATTCTGGCAGAATCGGGTCTTAGTTTTTTAGGCCTGGGTATTACGGCCCCGGAGATGAGTTGGGGAACGATATTGAGCAATGCCAAGGCAGTCAATGATATCGCCTGGTGGGTAGGCGTTTTTCCCGGATTGATGATTTTTCTCGTCACCTTCTCATTGATGAATATCTCAAACTATCTACAAAAATTAAGCAATCAAAAAAAAGCATTGACAGGATAAATCATGGAAGCCGAACAAACCGAACTCCTCTGTAAGCAAGATGCCTCTTCAGCAAAAGAGACATCAGGAAGTGCGCTGCTTAAGTTAGCCGCAGTTGTCATCATCATCGCCGGGTTGATCGCAGCAAAAGCTGTCTCTTATACACATCTGACGCTGCCGACGAAAGTGTCGGTGT
>CAXGZT010000207.1:0-4237 GCA_964014335.1 uncultured Campylobacterales bacterium
GATTATAGACTCTGTTGACTATGCTCTTTGGCTTATGTTTTTGCTCATGCTCGTACCCTTTTCTTCTCTCTTCAACCATTTTACAAAAGCGAAAGATTCCGTAGAAGAGGTCCCCCCTGAAGAGCATTGTGCCCTTCACTTCTCCTATCGAGGGTATTTCTGGCTACTTTTTGCTGCCCTAGGTGTCTCTCTTGTTTCGCAGATAGGCGCTGTTTTTTTATCCCAGTTTTTTGCTTCGGCTACGACCTGGTCCGTTATCTTGGCGACGATCGCAGGCATAGGCTTCTCTTTTTCTCCCCTCTCCCGAATCAGAGGCATCCAATCCACTGCCAGCGCCATGCTCTATCTCCTGATTTCCCTGATCGCCTCTCGTGCAGACATCTCTTTTGACATGGGCCTTGTACACTATCTTTTCATCGGCATCACCATATTGCTCATGCATGCCCTTCTTATGGTCTTCTTCGCCAAGGTTTTCAGACTGGACCTCTTCAGCATCAGCGTTGCTTCTCTGGCCAATATAGGCGGTATCGCCTCTGCTCCCATACTCTCTGCTGCTTATGCGCAAAGCCTGGTGGGTATCGGAGTACTGATGGCAAGTATGGGATATATCATCGGGACCTTCCTCGCGCTCTTGTTGAGTGAAGCACTCGGACGGCTGGTATGAGAATTACGGGTTTTGAGATAGCAGAGCTCAATATAGAGCTAAAGAAGCCCTTCATCACCGCTTTACGGCGTGTCGAGGAGATAAATGATATCGTCATCAAGGTTCACACGGATTCGGCTCTTGTCGGTTACGGTGAAGCCTGTGCCGTCAAGGCTGTCACCGGGACAACAAATGAAGCACTTGTTCAAGACCTTCAAGAGGTGATCTTCCCGGCATTGTCAGGAGAAAAGGTTGAGAGGAAGAAGATCTTTGAAAGACTTGATGCCTGTGAAGTCTCTGCAGAGGCGAAGGCCTGCGTAGATATAGCTCTTTTCGACCTTCTCTCCAAAGAGGCCGGAGAGAGTCTGCATATCTATCTAGGAGCTACAAGCTCCACTCTTCAGACCGATCTTACGATCTCCCTCAACGAGGTTGCCATCATGCGCGCCGACTCGGAGCAGGCCATAAAAGAGGGTTTTAACCTCTTAAAGATAAAACTCGATGACGATATAGAGAAAAACATCCAGAGGATAAGGGCTATCAACGAAGTCATACCTTCCCAGGTCAAACTTCGTCTTGACCCGAATCAGGCTCTTGATCTGGAAGGTGCCTTAGTCATGTTGAAGAGTGTTAAAACCGGTAATCTGGAATGTATTGAACAACCCTTCGGCGCCGAAGAGACGGGGTCTATGAAGGCACTCAAAGAAAAAGCCCTGGTCCCCGTTCTTGCGGACGAATCGCTCTTTACCGCGAAAGATGCCGAGCTGCTTCTGAGAGAGGGAGCCGTGGATATGTTAAATATCAAGCTGATGAAGTCCGGCGGGATAAGCGAGGCTCTGCGTATCTCTGCTCTTGCCCGGAAGTATAAGAAGAGCTGTATGATCGGTTCGATGCTCGAGGGGCCTATCAGTCTCCTGGCTGCTGCACACTTTGGCTTATCCCAGGAGACTGTGTCCATGGCAGATCTGGACTCGCCCATCTACCTTAAGGAGCACCCTCTTTTAGAACCTTTTCACCTTCATGCAGAGAGTATATCGCTAAACCAAGAAGCCGGTCTGGGTATAGACAGGATCATGTCAGGCCTTAAGCTGTTTCCAACATAGCCGTTTCTTCGAAGGCCTTGAGTGTCGTTTTTTCAAACTCACCCCTGCTTACTCCGTACTTGTTGATAAAGGCATTGATCCTTTCCGTCTCAAGCTTTTCTATTGCCAGTGTAACAGAATAAAGCTCTCCCAGAAGGCCCGATCGGCTGAAGAGCGCATCACGGACCTCGGCGCCTACATGGAACTCGGATACAAGCTCCCGCAATGAGATATGCATCAGCGTATCCATCAAGGAGAGTATCCCCACAAAATAGGCCTCACTCTGTTCCGTCTGGGAGGAGCTTTTTTTGATGATTTTCATCAGATTGACCATAATCTCCGTACGCTGTTTTACCATCAGGATCAGCGGACTCTGATCCTTGGTATCGTTGTTAAAGCTTTTTGAGTATAACAAAAGCATGAGCCACTGAACAAGGGTGTTTCGTCCAAGCAGTGTTATAAGCTGGTGCACGGACGTGATGCGGTTTCGAAAATGAAAAGCACCCGAGTTGATGAACTGTAAAAGCTGAAGGGTGATAGCAGGGCTCTCTTCAAAAGCCTGTACGATCTCCGAAATCGAAGCACCTGATTGAATGACGTTGCATAATCGGAACAGGGCCGCCTGCTTAGTATCAAGTTTTTTGTTTTTTATGATCTTAGGCTTAGCAAAATAGTAACCCTGGAACGCGCTGCAGCCCGCTTTTTGAAACTTTTCAAAGGTCTTTTCCTCTTCAACCTTCGAGGCGATAAAGTTTATTCTTGAACCCCTAAACTCCTTGATGAAAGCCTCTAAAAACTCTACTTCAAACTTCTCCGCATCTATTTTGACGTAAGAGAGATAAGGTGCGAGCTCTTTAAGGATGCCCATTTTTCGGTATGAATCAAGATCCAGGCTGAACCTATAGTTTTTCCTGTAAAGCTGTTCAACACTTTCGACCGTACGTTCATCCAGGGTGCTCGTTGCCGTAAGCTCGAACACGAAGGTCGCCGAGGGAATCGACTCTATAAAATCATGCCGCAAAAACGAATCATCGACATTGATAAAAGTAAGATGTTTTCCGACAATACTCTTAAGACCCGACTGGTTTAGGACATTGACTAAGACGGAGGCGGTAGCATGACGAGCATTGTTGATATTGGTATGGTGTTCGCTGTCGCGGTAAAGAAGCTCATAAGCCATAATCGAGTTGTTCTTGTCCAAAATGGCCTGCCTGGCAAGATAGAAATATTCTCTCATAGTTCATAATCCGTTAATCAAGGCTAATTGTTCATACTCAATAGTAGTAAAAATGCAATATGGTTAAGCTTAAGCAGGTGAATGTACTTAGCGTCAAGAACGGCTTTTATGCAGGAATAATCAACTAAATCCTATAATACCTTTTTTAAATATTCAGTTATTTTAGATTACAGGAAAGATTGATGAGAACAAGCGTTTTGGTATTACTCGGCCTGCTATTGGCGACAGGGTGTTCGTATAAGGTAAAGGTCCATGCCTTACAGCCGGCAAAGGTTGATCGCGTGGCGAAGACAAAGACTATCGCTGTACATCCTTTCAGCAGTGACAAAATCGGCCTTTCGTCCAAGATTGAAGCCGAACTTTCCTCTAAACGCGTTGACGGGAAAAACTATTTTACCATCATAAGCCGTAACGATATCGAGCGTATATTTCGAGAGCAGAAACTGCAGTACTCGGGGCTCTTGGATGAGTCAACCTCGGTTCAGGCAGGAAACCTGCTGGGAGCACAGGCTCTGATCAGCGGCGTGGTCAGCAACGCCAATACTTTTGACAGCAGATATACTCAAAAGCGTCAAAAATGCGTTGATAAAAAGTGTACGGAGCAGCGTGAATACTCCGTAACATGCCTTAAGCGGACAAGCAGTGTCTCGGCACAGGTGAAGATAGTCGACATAGAAAAAGGCGATATTATCTATAGCGATACGCTTAATGGTGAAAAGAGCTGGGAGCGTTGCAGCGACCAGAGTCATACACTACCCTCATCATCACAGGGTCTGGATTTCCTTTCCTCAAGCCTGGCATCAGACTTTGCACAAGAGTTGAGCCCTTATTATTCTACCTTTGATGTCACTTTACTGGACAGCCCGGACCTTGAGTATAACGACCCTCAAGAAAAAAGCCTGGAGAATGCTCTTGTTTATATAGAGCGCAAACGGTATGAGAAGGCAGAAGAACTCTTAAGCCGTCTGCTCGATGAGACGGAAGAACGGAGTTATGTGGCTGCTTACAACCTGGGCGTGATCAAAGAGGTCAAAGGTGAATTGGAAGAAGCGATGCAGCTCTACGCTCTGGCAGACAGCTTGACACTGGAACCTGTTGAAGAGATAGACAACGCGATCCTTCGTATTAAAGGTTCTATCACAAGTAGAAAAACGGCGCGGGAGCAGATGAACAGATGAGAAAGATAGAGAACCTGCTTGGCCTCATCATTATCGCTTTACTTGCTAGCGCATGCAGCAATACAAAACCGGCAGCGCTTCTGGCTACGTCAAAAGC
>CAXGZT010000208.1:0-4204 GCA_964014335.1 uncultured Campylobacterales bacterium
GTCTATATTCAAGAGCAAGAGTATGCCAACGCCAGGGGAAAAAGCAAGAAAGTCGCCCAGCAGGAGGCTGCCTTTCTTGCCTTGGAAAAACTCAAAGGAGCGCGCAAATGAACAAGTTTGGAATCCGTTTCTCCTTCTCTACGTTTGGAGAATCGCATGGTGCGGGAATAGGCTGTCTTGTTGACGGCGTGCCTGCCGGTCTGAAAATAGACGAAGAGTTTATACAGTCGGAACTCGACCGCAGAAAACCGGGGCAAAACGAGTTTGCAACCGCACGAAAAGAAGCCGACAGAGTCGAGATACTTTCGGGGACCTTTGAGGGCCTGAGTACGGGTACGCCTATCGCTATGGTCATCTACAACACCAACCAGAAATCAAAAGACTACACCAATATCAAAGATATCTTTCGTCCGGGACACGCCGACTTTACCTACTGGCACAAGTACGGTATTCGCGACTACCGCGGCGGCGGACGTTCGTCTGCACGTGAAACTGCGGCCAGAGTGGCCGCCGGTGCGGTTGCGAAACTGATGATCAAGGAAGTAGGCATCGAGGTTCAAAGCGGTATCATCGAGATCGCCGGGATCAGATCTGAGACACATGACTTCGATTATGTCAGCTCAAGCGAGATCTACACCCTGGATAAAAATGCCGAAGAGGCACAGAAAGCAGCCATTTTGGAAGCGAAGACGCGCCATGACTCTGTCGGCGGAGCAGCCCTTGTAAAGATCAAAGGCGCCCCGATCGGTCTGGGCGAACCTCTGTACTATAAGCTTGATGCCCTGCTGGCAGAAGCCATGATGGGGATCAATGCCGTGAAGGCCGTTGAGATCGGCGACGGCATGCGCTCTTCTCAGACGACGGGCGCTACCAATAATGACCCAATCAAAGCAGACCGCTTTGTCTCCAACCATGCCGGCGGGATTCTGGGCGGTATCTCCAACGGCGAAGATATAGACGTATCGGTTTACTTCAAACCGACACCCTCGATCTTCATAGAACAAGAGACTATCGACACCCATAACACAGAGCAGCACTTCTCACTAAAAGGGCGCCATGACCCCTGTGTCGCTATCCGCGGTTCTGTCGTAGCCGAGTCCATGGCCGCACTCGTCATCGCCGATATGCTGCTTCTTAACATGGGAAGAAAGATGGATGGTGTAAAGAACTACTATAACTAAGCCTCCCGCATTTTAATAAAGCCTATCGCCCCTTCAATGTTTAGACTGAAGGGGCATGATCTAAAGAAACTTTTCATCATAGATGAAACCGCTTTAGCTAGTTTTGTCCTTTTAGTCAGATATTTACCATTTAAGTCAACACTTCTGTCTACTAATACGGAATAATCGTAATAGGAGGACACTTTTCCTTTAAGCAAAATCACCCCACCTAACCAATGCAGCCACAATTCTTTCATTGTGTCATATTATCAATAAATAGCAGGACATTTTCTTCTTCCACTAATAATGTTATTAAGGTTACTTTATATACTATGTCCTCCTATAAAGAGTTGTACAGGCGCTATGCGCCTGTACAACGGGGGCGCGGATTGAACATCCGCTAGTCGTACCGTGCTCGCACGATACAACAAGCGGAAGGAGCGATCACCCCGCGAAAAAATCAAGATTTTTACGAGGGCCGTCACTCATCCGCGCCCCCGTTAGATACCAAGGTAAATATTAACAAAAATGCCAAAACTTGAACACACAAGGAATTAAATGAAACCCAAAGTATTTATAGGATCTTCAGTGGAAGGCTTAAATGTAGCATATGCTATACAACAGAATCTAACCCACAATGCTGAGTCGACAGTTTGGGATCAAGGGGTGTTTCAATTATCAAAAACAACAATTGAGTCTTTAGATTTAGTCCTCTCAACAATGGATTTTGGAATTTTTGTATTTAATGCTGATGATCTTTTAAAAATTCGAGATAAGACATCATTCTCTGTCAGAGATAATGTTTTATTTGAATTAGGACTATTTATTGGAAAGCTTGGAAGAGAGCGTGTGTTTTTCATACTCCCTCAAAATGAAGCCTTACATTTGCCAACAGATTTATTAGGAATAACACCTGGAGTATATGAAACAAACCGAGAAGATGGAAGTCTTCAGGCTGCGACAGGAGCAGTATGCAATGAAATAAGAACTCAAATAAAAAAACTAGGATTATTTCATCCTCAAGATGATTTTCAAGAAGCTAGTGAATTAAGCGATGAAGAAAATAAAGATGATAAGGACTGGGTAAAAGATTTTTTAAATGATGAATATGAAGAAGCTAAAGAAAAATTATTGAAAATAATGGATGATGAATCAGATAATGAAAAACTAAATGATCAAGCATGGTTAGCATATATTAATTTTAAAATAAATGAGAAAGAAGGGTTGGAAGAATTAAACAAACTTTCAAAAGAGCATCCTGAAAATGTCGTCTTACAAAAAAGAATCTCTCAAATATTTATGTGGGAAGACTATAATGAGAAAGCTATTGAAATAGCGGAGAAATCATTAGAAAATGTAACTAAAGATAATGATATAGTACAAGTTCTTTCTGATTGCCATAAAAACAATGGTGATTTAGAAAAAGCGACAGAAATTTTAGCAAAATATTCGCCTGAAGATAACCCTGAAATTGCAATTGCATTATCAGAAATTTATGAGAATAAAGAAGATTCTTTACATATATTAAACCTTGCATATAAAAATAATCCAAATCATGAAGCTCTTATTTTTAAGTATGCACGTTTATTATCTGATGAAGGTTTTAACAAAGAGGCCTTGTATTTATATGATGTTTTAACAAAAAAACATTCTGATTTCCCTAGCTATTGGGGGTACATGGGAAATACTTGTTTAGCTTTAGACTTAAATGATAAATCCATGGCCGCTTATAAAAAAGCTGATGAACTGTATGAATGTGGAGAGCCATGGATACAGCAAAATATTGGAAACATCTTAAATAACAAAGGTTTCTATACTGAAGCAATTGACTGGCTTAAAAAAAGTTTAACTAAAGATGAAGAGTCTCAATATGCACACGATAGGTTATCTCAATCGATAAAAAACAAAGATATAGAACATACAAAGTTCCAAGAACAAATCAAAGAAGGTAAAATACTTATTAGAAACTATACTAAAGCATTAGAGACAGAAGTTGTCTAACAAAAACTAGCAACGAACAGCAGTGCTGTCGATGAAGAGGAACGTTAGACATACAAGGCTGATAATGAATAAACAAACTAGTTTAACGAAGCTCAATTTGATACAAACAATTATAATTATAATAGTTGCTTTTATTTTTTATGGCTGTTCAGGAAAACCACAAAGAGAAGAAATTAAAGAAAAAAGTGGATATGTTGGTAAAACATATAAATTGAAAATTCCAGTAGTATCAATAGAAAACTTACCCCACGTAGAAAATGTATCAAAAGAGATTGCTGCAAATACAAATGTTTTGATGGCTAAAGAAGCATCGAAAAGTATGCAATATATACTAAATAGATGTCTTAACTGTATAGATTCAGAACGATTGGTTCAACCCCTTCGTGTAAGGAACATAACCGTTGGAGAAAAGTTTCGAGTGATTGGTGAATACTTGTATTTTGTTAACAGATTTCCTTTAGGAAATGCAGAAATACCATTTTTGCTTATTGAGGATAAAAATGGTGAAATCACAGAAATATCAAAATCATCATTTGAAGGATTTTTTATACCAAGGGGTCCAGGCTATAGTGATAAGAAGCTTGTTGATGAAACATTAGAATTGATAAAAAAATTTGATAAAATGAGTAAGGTTCCTATTCTATATTGTCCTTATTCCAAGGTAAAAGAAAAAGAAGGTATTTTAAAATTTATTAATGAATTTAAACTCAACAGTGATGTTACTCTATCAGATACTGCCGTTAGTTGTGAAGGTGGTCAAGAACTAATATTTGAAAATGCTACAAGTTTTATGACTGCACATTACTATTTTTTTGACTGGGGACTTAATGGTAAATGGAAGCAAGCAAAAGCACAAACTGATAAGTTTAAGTCTAACAAAACGCAGGAACCAATATGAATCCGCAAGCGGATTTATATTGCTCTCCTCAAACGTTAGGTATTGATATGAAAATAAATTTAGTTTTTTTTAGATTTTATTCTTTAGCATTACTGGCTTCCTTTAGTGTGTCTGCTGCATTATTCACATCTGCAGCTGATTACAC
>CAXGZT010000209.1:0-4182 GCA_964014335.1 uncultured Campylobacterales bacterium
AGTTCTCGACTCAAACAAACATCGTATTAAACTGCAAATCTACTTATTTTAAGTAATAAAACCAAATTACGAGAATAAAACTTTCATTAAGATAAAACATTTTTTATCGTGTTATATCGTTATATTTAAGTGGATATTAGATATAATTATCTGTTTCAAAAAATCGCCGCCGTAGAAATCTTTCTTAATTAAAATGCGGCATTTCTAAGGAGCGTAAAATGAGTAAAGTAGTTGATGAAGTACTATCGGCAAATGCTGATTATGTGGCTAATTTCGGTACTAAAGGCGATTTGCCCATGCCTCCGGGCCGACAGTTCGCTATCCTGACCTGCATGGATGCTCGCTTAGATCCTGCTAAATATGCAGGACTCGCAGAAGGCGACGCACATGTCATTCGTAATGCAGGCGGTAGAGCCAGTGATGATGCAATACGCTCTTTGGTAATTTCCTATAAACTGCTGGGAACTAAAGAGTGGTTCGTGATACACCACACTGATTGCGGGATGCTGACATTCAGTAATGAAATTATGGGCGAGCTCTTATCCGGGAGCCTAAAAACAGCAAGCGTGGATGCAACAGGTTGGCATGACAGCAATGCCGGTGGCGGTACGACAGACGGAAAATATATTAATTGGTTAACCATCAGCGATAATGCCAAAAGCGTTGTTGAGGATGTTGAACGCATAAGAAGCAATTCAATGGTTCCTGCGGATATTCCTATTTACGGATATATTTACGATTGCAAAACAGGGAAATTGCTTGAGATACCTGAAGCAACAGCAGCCGGCAAAGCAGGCTAAACCCGACAAAGGGTTCTACCGGACTGCCAATTGCTGCGCCGCTTCGCTATGTAGCTCTTGAGACCCGGTGAGCCCAAACCTTACTTGTGCCCGCTTCCGCCCTGACGAGGAAGCAGCTCCTCCATATATTCACCGCCTATATTATAGGCCTCGCCAAAACCGAAGGTCGCTTCACCGTAGTCGGTTGAGAGTTCATAAAGGTTAAAATCCGCCATGCCCATCAGCATACCCATCATATCTTCTGAGAACTTTGTCTTAAAGATCTCCATGACGGTATCAAAGCTCTCATCTTCTCTGCTTATCATTGTCGACGTGCACTGCAAAGAGATACGCTTACGTGCAAAGATCTGCTCCGTCTTGGACTCGTCTTCTATAAAAAGAAGCGAAGCCTTAGGTGTTCGCTGTAAGTTTTGGGCATGCTTTGCGACATTGCTTATGAAGATATAGAACTTATGGTCCGCATATACAAAAGGAGCGTAAGAGGAAAAGGGCAATCCCTTTTCATCCAGTGTACCTATGGTAGTACTTTGAAAGTTTTTTATAAAATCCAGCATCTATTTAGCCCTCAAATTTTCTAAAGAAACTTTTCATATTATGAAACCGCCTTAGCTAGTTTTGCTTGTTCTAGCTCCCAATACTCCATATCGAAGATATCAGCAGGCGATAGGCTTTTCCAACCGCCGAGATTTTGTGCCAGCGTCATCGCGTGGATAGTATGCGAAACAATATCAAAGATGATGTTCGTCTCTTTTTCATCTTTTCCAAAACAGACAAAACCCACCCCTTTGATGATGGCATAACGTGGAGCGAGGTCAAGCATGATCTCATCTTTTGCATGGGCTTTGAAATATTTCTTGTATCGAGAGCTGAAGGCTTGCAGCCCCTCTGGAACACTGTCACAGATGATGGCAGGAAAAGGCTTGGTACGGATAACATGTTCCGGTGTCAAAGGACCGTTTTTAAAGATATCATCCAGGTTTTCAAGGTTAGAGAAGTTCGCCGCTTCGATGCTTGAGCCAAAACGCATCACGATATCGCATCCGCGAAGTTTAGATACCTCTGCTTGCAGTTCATCTTTGAAGGAGTCATCCAACTGACAATAGCTCTTTGCAAAACTCAACTCCTTTGGAGCGGCTTGTTCTTTGAGATAATCTTCAGCCTTCGAGACGATGGCTATCATCTTCTCATAAGCAACTTTTGCATCCTCATCGAAGCTAAAAACACCATGGTTGAGCAGGATGATTCCATCAAGTGTTGACCAATCTACATCTTTTGTCTTCTCATACACCTCTTTGGCAAGAACAAAGCCGGGCATAACATAGTCTATAAAGAGCATATTTGGGCCATACAGCTCTTGTAAACGTTTCTTACCGTCTGGAGTATTGGAGATAGTGACAACGGCGTCAGCATGCGTATGGTCAACATACTTAAAAGGGATGATGGCATGCAGTATCGCTTCGATAGATGGGTTGGGAGAGCTTTTGTCTGCGAGCGCTTCACGCTGTTGCGCTACCATATCGGTGTCGCTTAGATGATCAAGCTTTGCCATTGCCTGGAGTACTTCCAGGTCAACTGCAGGAAACCCCGGTTCTTCTATCGTGTCAAGGTTCCAACCGCTTCCTTTGACATATAGATGGGTATCGCTCTTTACCGAAGTATTCCCGCCCCCGTGCAGGACCAGGTCCATCTCCCTGCCTAAAAGCTGGGAGGTGTAGACTCGCATGGCCAAGTCAGTAGGGTATTTTTTTGCTTCGATATCATCAAAGGTAGATTTCATTATTTTTCCAAAAGTTTTTTAACATTCTAGCAGAATTTACGAGCCTCTCTTCATAGCCTCTCTCCAAAGAAGTCCGGCTATGAGATCTGTTATAAACGAAACCTTTTCATCACTAGGCCGATGCTTGGTGCTTGCACAAAGAGGGTAAAGAGGACGACCCCGTAGGCAATGGATTGGATCGTATACCAGTAATCCAGTTCGAGCGGTAGTGAAAGTGCAAGGGCAAGTACGACTGCTCCACGCAGACCGCCCCAGAACATAATAGCCTGATAACCTAGGCTTACTGCTTCGGTTCCCGGCAATTTCGAGATAAAAGGCATAAAACCGAATATGGCTATTGCACGAGAAAGAAGGATTGCCGCGACACCCAGCAGCATCGCTATCCACTGCTCAAGAAACATACCTACGGTGATGGTGACCCCCATCAATAAAAAAACTATCGCATTGGAAATATAGGCATTATACTCCCATAGCTCTTCCAGGAAATGATTATAATTTTTAGGATGAAGCTCACGCTGCCATCCAATGAACAGGCCCGCAACCAAGACAGCCATCACACCGGAGACGCCAAAAAACTCTTCAGCTATGATAAAAGAGCCGTAGGCACTCACAAGACTTATCACACCCTGGACCACCCCGCCGATCTCGAGTTTGTATAAAAGAGTAGACAAGCCTCCTGTCACAAGACCTACCGCCATGCCTCCAAAAAAGATCTTGCCAAACTGCAATACGGAAGAGGATATAGAAAAGGAGATTTCACCCATCTGAGCCATTGACAAGATAATACCAAAGGCTACGATGGCAGTCGCATCATTAAGAAGGCTCTCCCCGTCGACCAAGATACTTAAACGTTCGGGTGCCTTGAGTCTTTTGAAAAGGTCAAGCACTGCTACCGGATCCGTTGCCGATAGGATGACTCCGGCTAACAAGGCCGCAATAAACGGAAATCCGACCGAGTGTGCAATCCCAAGATAGAGCACGAAGGCGGTCACAAGGGCGCTAAATAGCATCAGAGGAATAGACAGTATCAAGACGGGAAGAAGATTTCGCAAGAACAGACCTACCTTCAGGTTTATTGCCGATTCGAATATGAGTGAGGGAAGCAGTAAAAAGAAGATCAGGTCATGGAAATGGTGCCAACGCAGACCCGTATCAAAACCGGCGGCAACGATAAGTTCAGAACCAAAGAATCCTCCAAGCACAAGCAGGGCACTAAAGGGAAGGTGCATACGTCTTGCCAAGGGCGCTAACACGACGGCGAAAAGTAACATTGCCATAAACATCAAAACAATATGAGAAAGATGCATGAGCGATCCTTTATCTCTAATTTATCGAAAAACTATCTATTCAGGCGTATTGTATTGTCTGTCGCCTGCATCGCCTAAGCCCGGAATAATAAACTTGTTTTCATTCAGTCCCTGATCGATTTGGGCAATGAATATGTTGACATCCGGATGGCTCTTTTGGACATGGGCTATCCCCTCGGGTGCACCGATAATATTCAGACATAATATCTCTTGAGGCTTTTTGCTTTTAATAACATCTATTGCATCACAGAGTGAACCGCCCGTCGCAAGCATGACATCTACGAGAATAACCTTCTTG
>CAXGZT010000210.1:0-4177 GCA_964014335.1 uncultured Campylobacterales bacterium
ATATCCAACACAGCTACTGCCAAAGGAGTCTTTTTCCTTTTTGCTTTTAAGAATATTGCCGTTCCGCTGTCAAAAAAGTAGCGCCTGTTATATGAACCCGTCAAAAAATCTTTATTTGCCAGATCTTTGATCCGTTCAAACAGGTCCAGCAGTTCAAGGTTCGAGTTTACGGTCGTGACGACTTCATTATGCGTAAAGGGTTTTTTGACAAAGTCATTGGCACCAAACTTCAAAAACTTTGAGACGGTGTCATCGTCTTCGCTGGAGCTGATCGCTATGATTCCGAGTTCATCCTTATTGTATTTTTCCCTTAACCTAAAGGTCAGTTCAAGCCCGTCCAGTTTTGGCATCTCATAATCCGTTATGACTAAAGAGATCTTCTCCTGAGCGCTATTGATAATATCCAAGGCCTCTTCTCCATCTTTTGCCGCTACGATGTTTAGATTGATTTTTTCCAGACTTTGGGCCAATACCTGCCTGGATATATTTGAATCATCGACTATCAGCACCCTCGTCTCATAATTCTTAAGTGTTCTCACAATGGAGTTAATCGCGGAGTTTATACTTTTGGGGTCATCTTTTAAAATAAAGTCGACAACACTGCTTTTAAGAATCAACTCTCTCACATCCTTGTCCAGTGTCCCCGTCAGGATAACGGTTGGGATATGATGTGAATTGGCAAGGGATATCACCTCGCCTTTTGGGGCATCGGGAAGATTGTAATCAAGGATCGCAGCATGGATATCATCGGGATTTTCTCTGATCTTGCGCATGGCCTCCTTATAACTTTCTGCGAAAACAGGTTCTATCATCTCATATTTCTTAAGCTCACGCTTCAAGACGTCCAAGACGGTTTTACTGTCATCTACCACCAACACTTTTTGCATATTTACACCCCGCCTTTTATCTACAAAGTTTTATAAACTATCTGTTTAAACCTCTTCTTTGAAGAGGTCCTTCTATGCTATATCGACTTAAAACAGAAAAAGAGGCATAGACTGTTTAAGATCAAAGGGATTCCTTAAACACACCTCATGATCTCTCTTACTTTCGTGCAATAAAGGTCTCGAAGTTGACCCACTTAAAGAGGCTCTCACAATGGGAAAAACCTGCATCTTTCAGCATCCTGATGTTCTCTTCTTCCGTGTAGGGTATCAGTACATTTTCCAAGGCCTCACGTTTCTGAACTATCTCGTATTCACTGTAACCTTGAGACTTTTTATATTCGTAATAGGTATCTATCATCTGCTTGTTTAAGAGAGTGTCGTCCGAGATTATCTTTTCGCTGAAGATAAAAAGGCCTCCTGGTTTGAGTGCATCATATATCCGCTTGACAAACTGTGCACGTACAGGCGGACGGACGAACTGTAGGGTATAGTTGCTGCAGATAACGGCTGCCTCCTTATACTCATAACTCAAGATGTCTCCGCAATCAAGCTCAATCCCTGAATTAAAGGCGTGCAGCTTTTTTGAGGCCTGCTCCAGCATCGCTTCCGAATTATCTATCCCGACCAGTTCAATCTTCTGCTCGCTCCGGCGTTCAATCTCCAAGAGCAGAGAAGCCGTTGAACAGCCGAGGTCATATACACGCTCTCCCTCATCTATATTGATGCTTGCAAAGTGTGCTGTGAGTTTCATAGCCTCATCATAAAAAGGCACCGAACGCGAGAGCATATCGTCAAAGACTACGGCCACCTCTTCATCAAACTCAAACTGTTTTTTAATCGGTTTGTCAAATACTTTATCTGTTTTTCTCATAAACTTCTTTCAGAATGCTTTGCGCAATTATAAAACAATATTTATGATATAAATGTAAATTTTTAAATTAAAATAAATGTCACCTATTTTCGTTAATATTCCGGAAATTAAAATAAGGGAAAAAAATGGAAATTATTTTTGCAGCTTATATTGTTGTTGCAGTGGTCGGCTACGGTATGTACATCTATCATAATACCGGTAACAGGTCACACTAACTATTTAATTAAAGGCCTCAGGGCCCCTCCTTCTTCTTCCTTGACACATATCAACACTAAACAGAGCAAACTTGTATATACTTATGCAAAAAGAGCAGTTTATGCAGATCATTATGCGGGGAGAAGCTCCTGCTGAACAGAAAAATAGAGTTCGGGGGACTTTGGCAAGAGCGTGTAAGACCTATCTTAGTGGATAACTTTGATAATGATGCGCTTATTCGGACGGAAGAGCTCTAGCCTTTGTTCTCAAACCACCACATCAGGGCAAACATGATACCTGGTGTCTTGCTTTTGTCCTCGTCTAAAATAAAACGCTTAGCTTCTTTGCTTTTCAGGTAGATAACTTCAATATCTTCCACATGGATACCGCCGCCGCCATGCTCCTTCATGCTTTCGTCGACTTCGCAATAATAAAGTGTCTGCTTGGCTCCGGCAAAGCCTACAGCCGTGTAATAGGAGCTAATACGCTCGATCTTTTCCAAGGCCACCGAGTAACCGCATTCCTCGTCTATCTCTTCTTTCGCGATCTGTTCCAGGCTCGCATTCTTATCCACTATCCCCGCACAGAGTTCATAGGTAAAACCGTTGTTATTTTGAAGATAGACGGGGGGACGAAACTGTTTAACCAAGACAAAGGCATCTTTCTCTTTATGGTAGATAAGTACGGCAACGCTGTTATGCACATGTACCATGTCCCAAGCTTTTTGTATCCCTTTTTGCTTATAGTGCACTCTTTGCGTTTTGACAAACAGAGAGTTCTCACAGGCACCTAACCTGATATCTTCTATCATAAGATAAGACTCGCCAGGCCCAAGAAACTAAAAAAACCGAGTACGTCTGTGACCGTGGTCAGCAGTACCGTTGAACCGACGGCAGGATCCACGTCCAGACGTTTTAGAAACAGAGGGATCAGGGCCCCGAAAAGTCCGGCAACCAAAAGATTGAAGATCATCGCCAGTGCGATAACCACGCCCAATAGCTCTATATGGAACCAGAAATAAGCCACAGCACCAACCACAATGGAAAAAAGGACTCCATTGAAAAGGGCGACGATGATCTCTTTTTGTATAGCGGTTTTCGCATTTTCTGTATCAATCTCGCCCAGGGCCATCTGACGCACCATGACCGTCAGCGTCTGTGTCCCTGCATTTCCGCCCATAGAAGCAACGATCGGCATCAAAATCGCCAGGGGGATAAAGGCTGCCAGGGTTTGATCAAAAAAACCGATGACAACAGAAGCGATGATGGCCGTGACCAGGTTTACGCCCAGCCACGAGGCACGCTTTTTAAAGACACCCAATATCTTCTCCTCCTGCTCGGCTTCATCATCTACCCCGGCAAGATTATAGATCTGTTCTGTCGCTTTTTCTTCCATCACATCATAAATATCGTCCGATGTGATCCGCCCGACCAGTTTACCCTGCCAATCCAATACCGGTAAAACAGAAAGGTCGTACTGTTCAAACATCTTGGCCACATCGTCTATATCTTCAGTCGCCTCAACGGAGAGAAAGTGGTACTCCTCATCGGCCAGAATCTCTTTGAACTTTCGAGAAAAGTCCATGATGATAAGATCTTCCAGTGAGATCCCTGCCAACAGCCTGTGGTTGTCATCTACTAAGAAGAGCTGATAAATATTTTCAAGCTCGCCCTCAACTTTGAGAGCCTTAAGCCTGTCAATAGACTCTTGTACACTCTCCTCCAGCTTGGCATCGAAAAGCTCTGTCTGCATCCATGCACCCGCCTGGTTCTCTTCATATCGGCGAAGCTTGTCAATATCTTCCCTGTTTTCTTCATCCAAATGCGCGAAAACCGCTTCTGATTTATCCACATCAAGATCATCAAGGTCTTGAACGAGATCGGTCGCATCATCGGACTCAAGGTCTTCAATGGCTCTGGCCAGCTCTTCCGTAGAGAGGGCTTCGAGCGCTTCGTCTTTGATCTTTTCCGGGAGTTCAAGCAGGACGTCCCCCAAGACATCATGCGGCACCTGGGCAAGGAGCTCTAAAAACTCCTCCTTACTCTCTTTATTACGAACTTTTTTCAGCAGATACGCAATATCGCTGGGATGAAGCGTGTTCTCTTCGGGTTCCTGCAGATACAACTCGAAAGAGTGCATCATCTCGTTAAAGCGATTCATTTCTCTTCTCGCTTTTAAGTCTGTCTCTTATACACATCTCCGAGCCCACGAGACCCACATTGAT
>CAXGZT010000211.1:0-4165 GCA_964014335.1 uncultured Campylobacterales bacterium
GTTTTCAATATATCCATGACCTGCAAAATAAAAAAGGGCAATATCACTATCATCATTGAATAACTCTTGAACATTTTCTTTGAGCTTTCCTCGGTTGATAGCACTTTCTAAATTTGATGCTGATTCATGCTTAATCGAGAAATTTAATGTTCCATCACTATGCCGTTCCAAAACACTTTTTACGTTATATGAATCATTGACACAGCCGTATAATGGTGAAATATTTTGATAGTAATCAATACCAACAATCAATGCTTTTCTCATTTTATCCCCATTTTCTAATTGCTTTTGCAATTGAAGAGCTTTGCCAATTTACAATTTCATCAGCATTATTTTGTACTATTGAGGAAGCTTGCAATGCAGCCCATGGTCTTATCGCAATAATTGGTTTACTATATGCTTTAGCAATCTCAATTTCTTTATTTATCCATTTACTATATGTAGAATATTTACCAGCCATTATAAGCATGCAACTTGTCCCTCTAATTTTTGCATCAATCGCTTCTCTTAGTTGTTTATCCGTTCCATTCGTGTGAATTGGATCATGGCGTGGTACTGAGTGATCATAGAATTCAATTCCTTGACTCGTTATCATCCGTACTACTTTGTCATATGCATCTCCATATGCCCACGAGTGGCTAATAAATAATCTGTACGTTTTTGACATCTTTTATTTCCTTTTTTATCTAACGTTTGTCGTGAGCAATAGTTTCGCTATAGGAGAAAATATTGCTCTCCTCGTTCTTATTATACATAATTGCGGTATCAAGTACTTTTGGATGAAATAAGAGTTTCTAATTCTTTAAGTTTAATAGACACCTCTTGTATATTATCTTCAAACCTATCAATTGAAAGCTCTGTTGGTTCACCTTGAGCATGTGTAAAGCTTTCGATATCTTTCATAAGTCTATTTATCACAAGTAATGATTTTTTAGAAATTTGTTGTTCATGCTTTATAAGCTTTTTTTGAGCTTCTATCAAAGCATGTGCTTTATCATATTGAGTATGTTTTAATAATTCATTTTGTTCTTTTAATACATCAATTTGAACTGAGTATAAATTGGAAGCAATTACTATTAAAGTATGTACACCTAAAATAACACCAATATCTCGGATAAGTTTTGCCCATCTTTCTATTGCTTTCATAATTAAAGACTCTTCTTATATGTATAACAATTTAATATCATGCAATACGCACCTAAATCCTTAATATTTTAACAGAAAAAGTATACCTTATCTAACAGGTCTTAGCACATGAGTTTTTTTATCTCTTTTTCCCTACGAAAGAGGCGACCCTGACCTTTTCGCCTCTGAGGTTGATAGCGTCTCTCTCTTCGTAGGAGAGGATCTCCAGCTCGGCAAAGGCCTGGGGAAGCTCATCTCTGTCCAGATGAAAATCGGGGTTTGTGGGGTTGTGGTAGCCTTCGCCTGTCTCCGTCTTGACAAAGGTCTCATAGATGAAGACGCCCCCTTTTTTCAGGGCCTTGATGATCTTGGGGAACATCCTTCTGTCAAGGTAGTTCACCTTCAGTATCAGCTCGTAGGCCTCGGTTTCGAACTCGTAGCTGTCCAGGTCAGCCTCTATCTTATGGATGTTCTCATCGGTACGCACCCGTTCCAGGGCATAGTCGGAGAGATCGACGGCATCGACTCTAAAGCCATTGTCCGCCAGGAAGTGGGTGTTTCTACCTGTCCCGCAGGCGATGTCCAGGGCCCTTCCCTTCTTTGCCAGATGAATGTTCTCTTTGAGTATCTCCGAGGTCTCCCTAGGCATAGGGCTCACCTGATATTTTTCGTTCCATCTTTTTTTGTCTTCCAGCATTTTCGCCTCCTTTATGCTTTTTTCAGCACAATAAGTGCCTTGTCTTTTTCATCATACAGGTCAAGATAGGCACTCTGTACGACCTTGAAGTTTTTGAGTTTTTTAAAGAATTTCAGAGGATGGAAGTACTGGGTGATAATACTCTGTTCTTTGCTATAGCACTCCCCCTCCTTGGAGAAAAGAGTAAAGGTGGTATGAAGCTGGTTCTCTTCAAAGTCCGCTTCCACCGCAAGAAACATATCCTCCTCCTCTTCCGTCATCGTCCCCTCCGCCACGTTGGAAAAACCGTGCAGGGTGTTGACGTCAAAGACGAAGATGCCGTCCTCGTTCAAAGAGCGGTGAACGCAGTTCATAAACTGCTCCAACTCATCGGGGGGAACAAAGTTCACGACATCAAAAACAGATACGATCGCATCATATCTCTTCTCTACCTCGCAGATAGACTTCTGCTGGGCATCTAGTCCCTTCTGTCTTGCTTTTTCGACCATCAAAGCGCTCAGGTCTATCCCTTCGCAGGCAATGCCGTAGTTCTGAAATTTTTCCATAAGCTCGCCCCTGCCGCACCCCACGTCAAGAAGAGTCTTTATCTCATAATTGTACAGGACCTCGGTATAGAGCGTATGCAGATATGCCGTTGCCTCTTCGATGCCTAAAAGGTGTTCTACCTTTGAATATAAGTCTAAGTTTTCCATGCGAACCTGTTAATATAAAATTTTGTATCTGAAATAGCTGCGCCAGAGGGTATCGTCTGTCCCCCCTACCGACTCGGAATAGTCTACGATAAAAGCGAGGTTGTCCTGACCAAGGACCTCTCCGCCCAGACCCGCGCTAAAACCGTAGTTAAACTGAGACTCGCGCCCGTTATAATAGGGGTTGAGCGAGAAGAAAGGCCGCCAAACACGTACGAAATTATAGCGGTTTTCCATGCCGTAGCTAAAATCGACTCCGGTGTACCAAAAATCATCCGAGATGACCTTCGTATCGGGGAAGGTAAGCATGGCGTCGATGACACCCTTTGAGCCCTCATTCTCCTCATAGCTTCCAAAACTGTAATAGGGGGTGATGCTGATATCGGGATAGGCGCTGCGCTGAAGATAGCTGTAGTCAAACCTTCCGCTTATACCGCTTCCTATATCCGTACCGTCTTGAGAAGCGTAATCTGCTTTCTCAAGATAGAGTCCCAATTGGGTGGATCCCAGGAGTGAATAGCTCGTCTGCAGGGCTATGCGGTCTTTGTAGCCGCCCGTCAGAAGATAGACGCTCTCTTCGGCAACCGCCGCTTTATCGACAAGAAGCTCTATGTTTACACCTTCGCTAATCATCCGCCTGTATTTAAAACTCAAATAGTTGTATTGGTCCGCGCTCTCTCTTATTCCCGCATCTATCTGATATGAACCGCGGTCAAACTGCTTTTTAATACCCAGACCGAAAGCCCGGCTGCTGCCCGGCACGCTCTTAAAGACCTCCTCATCATTGGCCGAGTTGTTTCCCCAGAACAGATCACTCTGCAGAGTGTAAGCCCTGGCCAGGTAGTAACTGTTATGCAGGTCGCTGTAGGATTGCGAAAGCCCGCTGCGGCTAAGATGGCCGGCCTCGATCAGGAAATGGTCCGCATAGGTATTATGCAGCTGGCGCATATTCTCATAAAGCATCTCGTCCTTTCGGTTTTGGCTCAATCCTTTAAAGGCAAGCTCTTGGGCCAGGGAGAGCTGACCGACGTTCTGTGCGGTCTGAACGCGGTCGCGTGCCGGAAGTATTCGGTAATAACGCTGCAAGATATGCTGCTGACTTGCCCTGTCGTCGGCCGCAATGGCCATGTTCAGCCTCAGCCACGGTTCGGGACGCTTAAACGCTTTGGAGAGATGATGTATCTGTTCGTCTATGTTTCCGCGCAGTGCCCACGCTATCAAAAGCTCCATATAAGCCTGCTCTTCAAGGAGAGGTTTGGCCTCTCTCAACTCTCTCTCAAACTGTTCGGAGTTGATAAAAAACATCCTGACCGTCAGATAGTCCTGCATGAACCCGGGATCTTGGCGGAGTCCCGGGTCCTCTTCCGATTCTATCCTCAATACCCTCTTGAGCTCCCGCATCTCTTTGTAGAAGGCGCCCTCCTCGTTTTGGCCCTGTTTGATGTAGGCATACATCAAACGGCTGTCTGTCGTTTTGACACCCCTCTCCCTGAGTTTGTCCAGGTAATATAAAGAACGGTCTGAATTTTGAAGCTTAAAATAGGCAACGGCCATAGGCAGCCAGAGTCTGTTTTCAAGACGGCTTTTCTCTTACAGCCTGAACAGCAGCTCTAAGAGCAGCAGGTCCTCTTTCGTGTCCATCAAAAACCAGATC
>CAXGZT010000212.1:0-4125 GCA_964014335.1 uncultured Campylobacterales bacterium
TTTCGTCGGCAGCGTCAGATGTGTATAAGAGACAGTAATTAATAGAGATAAAAGTAAAAAGACAGCATAGTTCGATAATCATTATCAAAAGTTGGAGATATGGAATATATTTTAGAATTTATGAACGCGCTGATGGACCTTAGCAATGCGATGGCTCCCTATATACTCTTCGGTCTTCTCTTTGCAGGCATCCTGCATGAGCTGGTTCCCGACAGCCTGGTGACAAGACATCTGGGAAAAGAGAGCGTCTCTTCTGTCATTAAATCGACACTCTTCGGGATACCTCTGCCTGTATGCTCTTGCGGGGTTATTCCTCTGGCTACAAGCATTAAAAAAAGCGGAGCATCCAAGGGGGCGACACTCTCCTTCCTTATCTCTACTCCGATCACGGGAGTGGACTCTATTTTGGCGACTTACGGGATGTTTGGCTGGGCTTTCACCCTTTATAGGGTATTTACCTCGATGATCATGGCCACAGTGGCGGGAATCTTGACAAACGTGTTCGATAAAACGGAGCTAGAAGAGCCCAAACCCTCCTTTTCTGCCGTAGGGACACCGAAACCGGTATTGTCCGCTTCGGTCGCTTTTGCGGCAAGTCCGGAAAAACAAACGGCCAGCTGCTGTTCTTCGGCTTCATCTGGCCAGAGCGGAGAAAGGTTTTCGACCTCAAAAGCGCTTAAGTATGCCTTTGTTACCCTCCTTGGAGATATCGCGAAACCTCTGTTCTGGGGTCTGCTCGTAGGTGCCTTGATTACGGTGGCAATCCCGCAAAACCTGAGTGATATTCTGATAGAGTATTCATGGCTGTCGTATATGATCGCGATCGCTATCGCCGTACCGATGTATGTTTGCGCGACGGCTTCTCTCCCTATTGCCGCGGCCTTGATGCTTTCCGGCGTCAGTGCGGGAGCAGCCTTCGTCTTTTTAAGTGCAGGACCTGCTACGAATACGGTGACTATTGGCGTTGTCAAAAAGATGCTGGGCACACGGTCACTCTATATCTATCTCGGAAGCATAATTGTCGGCAGTCTTTTTTTCGGTCTAGGACTGGACTATATTTTCAGTGTCTCTGATATCCATCCCCGATCCTTAGTCCAAGTTCATGAAGAGGCGGGTCCTATATCAGTAACAAGCAGTATCATATTGTGGGCTTTTGTCCTTTACTTCTTGTTTCGGCCTTACTTTGAAAAGATCATTTTGAAATAATTGGTATAATAAAAAATAATAAAAGAGCAAGAGGCGAAATGCAAAAAGAACTATTGGACGATATCCGTATCAACCGGAAAAACTATGAAGAAAAGATACTTTCATCCATTAAGAGTGATATTTATCAAAACGAACGCTATAATGTTGATTTTACCCTTGCTATAGGGGCTACTCTCTCAGAGGTAGATATGGAAGGGTTCTCGGCATTGATCCGAGAAACAGACAAGTTTATCATACTGGACAGTCATATCTGTTGTGCCGTTTTTCCTTTTACAGATGCAAGCCAGGGGGTTAAAGCTGCTTCTAACCTCTTAAGCAAGTTTGAGATGCAGTACTTTTCTGAGAAGATTTATATCGGAATTGTCAATACAAGCAGCTGTGAAACACCCGCAATGCAGGTATCCAAGCTCTTTGACATATTAAAGTTTTCTGTCTCTCACGGGATGAATAATATGCCTCTGGACAATACCAGTTTCTGACTTTTCGGTCTTATGCCCGTATAAACACCTGCGCTTATCCGATAACCCAAACCTTTACTGCTGTATTCAAGACGCGGATCCCGGTTCGGAGATCGCAGCGTTTATGCTAAGGGTTAACAAATAATTTTTATTGTTGTATAATAGTAGTACTCTGAATTAAAAGGATCGAAGATGAAATCTTTATGGATATTAGCCTTATTAATTAGTGGTGCATTAGCTGCCGGACAGGGGTATAATGCCCCCTCGTTCTCTTATTTTGATACGAATCTGGATGGAAAGATTACGAAGGCAGAGCTTGATGACGGTCGGCAAAAACGTCATGAGAAGATGGCCAAAGAGGGCAGGATGCTGAGAAATATAGCAAATGCTCCCTCATTTTCTGAGATAGATGCCAACGGTGATGGCAGCATCACCTTGGAAGAGTTCATCGCGCATCAAGATGCCATGCGTGCAAAAAACTAGTTTTTATTCCAGATAAAAACTTTTATGTGCAGTTTTGAGACGACAGGAGATGAGCCTGTCGACTAGATGAACATACTCGCAAAAGAATCTATCTCCTCTTTTATGTTTTTATAATCCGCAAGACCTTCTTTCAGGTCTTGCGGGATCTCGTCATTAGCCGCTCCGGCCAGCATTCCCAAGATAATTCCCCTATGTACATTGTCGCCTCCCGCATTGGCATTGGACAGGACGGAAGCTCTGAAATCAAACCTGTTCTTGTACAGAAGGTACATCAGCACAGGCAGGGAATGTTCGGTATAACAGCCTGTTGTGAAAACAGAACCCAGGACATCATCTTCACTGTGATGTTTGAGCAGATAGTCTAAATCCAAACGTCTGTTGGAAAACTCGGTATGGATTTTCCACATCTCATCGTGGGGGATATTCCCCGGTCCTTGATGTTCGGCGTAGGTTCGGGTAAGCTCTGAGCCCTTTATCTTGATAAGCTGTACCTGCGAAGCGTATTTTCTTAAGGCAGATAGAGGCTCTTCTTTATTCAACAGTTCATGTAGGAGCGGGACAAGTACACTCAAGGCAGAGCTTACGTTATCGGACCTGTGTGTGATCTGCTGATGCTGAAGGGCTTTTCCCAGGGCTTGATAGATGGAGCCTGAGGTGAGCGAGAGCAAAAGAGGGCGGATCACGCCGCCGTTTGAGCCGATAGACCAGACCTTGCGCTGTTCCTGGGCACAGGCATGAGGGGGAACGCCGTCTGTAAAGTTTTCGAACCAGGCTCTGATATAGATCTCTGAATAGGGGTCTTTGTTAAGATGGGGTGTTGTCATGTAAGAGACAAAGTCATCTATAAAAGAGCTTTGGGAATATTCCTTGTTGGAAAGAAGAGAACGCATAAGTACACGCATCAGATGAGCGCCCAGGGTATTCTCACCTTTTTTAAGGCCGTGGTGGTAATGATAGCGTTCTTCAAGCTTGGGCATAGGATTGGCATGTTCTCCTGCATGGACGGCAAGTTGAATATCAGAATGGCTGTAGTTCGTCTTGTAAAAAGGGATGTGCTCATGCAAGATATCAAAGGGTATCCCCAGCTCTTTTGCCTTTTGAAGATTAGGAAAATACCCGTTACCCACCATAAAAGATTCGGGATGGGGATGAGGTGCATCCTCATACCTTCTTATTCCTCCGTTAAAGCCCTCTTTGATATACTCTCGTTTGTAGTACCAGTGGGCCGGCATAGCCATAGCATCTGCAATAAAAATTCCCCAGAGTGTATTCTTCAAGCGTTGTACATTGAAAGACATCGGTGATCCTTTTATATCTAATGTATAGGATTCATTGTAAGGGATGAAGACTGATTCTATTATTTTATTTTTCGGATAGTAGCTCTTGGTTGTCAAACTGTAAGGAACAAGAAGGAAGTTTTTTACAGAAGATAAAGCCCGAAGAGGGCTTTAAAGCGTGTCTATGGCACTAAAGATCTTATGATTTAAGTCAGAGTTTATTTGTGTTCGTTATAATCTCATTCCAAAAACATTGTGATGATGTTTTACTACACGGATAGATGGGTGAGTTGGCTGAAACCACATCCCTGCTAAGGATGCGTACTGGCAACGGTACCGAGGGTTCGAATCCCTCTCTGTCCGCCACTTCTTCACAAACCCCTAAAATACGGACTTTCAGAGACTTAAAAACAAAAGTATCAGTGATTTTTATATCTTTTTTTACCTATTTTACTGACACTGTCAGCAGACTAAACTGCCATGCCAATAAACTCAACATGCTTACCATCCGGCAAAGTGTTCTCATGTTCGTTTCTTTTCAACGTGTCCATCATGTTACTACGCCACTTAAATCCCGTTTTTATCTTCATACTAAGCTTATACGCCAAACCTTGACACAGACCATTAAGCTGTAACCAGACTTTCCCCTCAGACACTTTAACCCTGTCTCTTATACACATCTCCGAGCCCACGAGACCCAC
>CAXGZT010000213.1:0-4092 GCA_964014335.1 uncultured Campylobacterales bacterium
GCATATAGTTTTGCAGTTCAATATTGTCGAGTCTTTCGTTCTCGGCCTGATTCTCCTGCGAAAGAAAAACCGTAGAGTCCAGATAGTCGCAAAGCGTGTTGATAAGTCTGGCTGAGGAGAGAGGTTTTTCCAAAAAGGCATCGAATATTTTCTTGGATTCATCGTTTTCTGCATCGATCACGGAAGCGGTTACCGCGATGACAGGAATATCATACTCTTCTTTGATGCGCTTTGTCGCCTCATACCCACTCATGATCGGCATTTTAAGGTCCATAAGCGCAAGATCGATGGGATTGTTGCGAATGATCTCCAAGGCTTCCTTCCCGTTACCTGCTTGAAAGATATTCAAAGGCGTGTTGGACAGATACTCGGCAACCAGGGTCCGATTGAGTTCAATATCGTCGGCAATGAGTATATTCGCCGGTTCAAACTCCACCTCTTTCTGGTGCTCAGACTCATGCTCGACACCTTCTTCCGAAGAGACGATGACATCGTTTAGGGTGACGGTAAAGAGAGAGCCTTTGCCCGGCTGGCTTTTAAGCTCTATGCGGCCATTCATCAGCTGAAGCAGTTTTTTGACGATAGCCAGCCCTAAACCCGTGCCTCCGTACTCTCTTGTCTTTTGACCCCTTTGTTGGGAAAAGGCGTTGAAGATCTCTTCCTGCTGCTCTTGCGGGATACCGATGCCGCTGTCTTCTACCGAGATGATCAGACGATTGATACGATTGTTGAGAGTCAGACCCTTGAAATGGACATGGACATACCCCTTATGGGTAAACTTGATGGCATTGCTGATCAGGTTGAAAAGGATCTGCCTTAGACGCACTTCATCGATCATCAGCGTCTCTTGAAGCCTCTCATCCATACTGACTTTAAAGTCAAGGGACTTCAGACGTGCCTTGTGAGAGAAGATAGAGTATAGCTCATTAGAGATATCAGGTATATTAGTGGGAACAAGTTCTAGGTGCATCTGGTCCGCTTCCACTTTGGAGAGGTCGAGGATATCGTTGATAATGGTCAAAAGGACCTTGCTGCTGTTTTTAACCGACTGGACATAGTTCTTGTCTTTAGGGTTTTTGACGCTCTCTTCGAGCAGGTCCGTGAAACCGATGATCGCATTCATCGGTGTTCGGATCTCATGACTCATATTGGCCAAAAACTCGGATTTCAAGTTGTTGGCCTCTTCTGCCTCGAGCTTGGCCTGTTCGAGCTCATCCGTACGGATCGTAACCATATTCTCCAGGTTGGTGTTGACCGACTCCAGGGCCTCTTTGGTACGGATGAGTTCCATCAAATCCTCATCCATGAACATTACCATTCTGAAAAGTACTATCCATTCAAAGGCAACAAAAAAAGCATGCAGGAAGACGATATCAAGTCCGCAGCCATAGTTAAAGACGATAATCGGCGTATCCATAACATGTATATTATACTCTTGGAGGTAGTTAAAGATAAGATGGTGGACAATAATATAAACTGCACCCAGAGTGATGTTTTTGATATCCCTGTAGATGATAAGAAATGAGAGTGCGACAAAGATATGAAAGTGCATCTCCAGGCGTCCCAGACTCTGTTGAATCATGATGACGGAGTAGGTGAGGAGTACTATAGCGATGAGGTTTCTAAAAGATTGGCTTCCTTTATAATGCCTGTGGCCATACCAGCTTAAAAGAAAAAGGATGCCTCCGCCGATATTGCCAAGAAAATAGTCATGAAAAAGGAGCATGCCGCCCACAGCGACAAGCATCCAGTGCCAAAAAACGAGCTTTAGCATAAAGTTGTCGGAACGTTCATACTCCTGCTGGCGTAATAGCGAAAATTCAGGCTTTTGCAATAAGAGGGAAAGTATCTTATTCACGAATCAGCGCTTTTATGTCGGATTGGATCTGTCTGAAATCATAAGGATAGGCGGTATAGATAAAACGCAGTTCTTTGCCTTCCTTGTCTCGTTTAAGGAGGTAGAGATGCGCAGTATGGTCCATCTCGTTCTCATCCATCAAAGAGGGAGAGAAGTAAACGCTAAAGGCCTTGGTATAGACTCTTAGGATGTGATCATCCAGGAAGACCCCTTGAAAATTTTGATGAAAGGCTTTGGCAAAGACGTCGGGGACTCCTTTGTCTTCGGGGGTGGAGAGGTCTAGGAATTTTAACGTCATACGCTTTTGGAACTTCTGGGGAAGAGTAGAGTACCATCTCCCCAGGTCCTGAAGCCTTGGCGTACAGATATCTGCACACCCCGCATATCCGAAAAACACAAGTTCGATATCGTGACTTTTATCTAAAACAAGCTCAAGGTCGAGATCCTGTTTCAGTTCGACGCGCGAAACGCCTTTGGTGTAGAAACTGGGCAGTATCGTGACGAGGACAGAGAGTGCCAGTACGGTGAGTATCAGCAGCAGGGCAGAGGTTTTTTTCTTCATGATTATTTCTGATGGCGTCGATCGATATCGATGATCTCATCAATATGTTCAAGAAGAATATCGATAAGCCGAGGTTCGAAAGCCTTCCCGCTCTCATTTTTCATGAAGGCTATCACATCTTCCATCGGCCAGGCTTCCTTGTAGACTCTCGCATGGCTCAGAGCATCAAAAACATCGGCGACCGCAGTGATACGCCCGCACACGGAGATCTCCTTACCCGAAAGACCTCGGGGGTATCCCGTCCCGTCCCATCTTTCATGGTGTTCGTGAGAAATTGTCGCGGCTACTTGAAGCATCCGGTGTGAAGATTTTTTGAAGATTTCATATCCTATCGTGGTATGTTTTTTCATCTCCTCAAACTCTTCGTCCGTCAATCTTCCGGGTTTGAGCAATATGGCATCCGAGATGGCTACCTTGCCGATATCATGCATGGGACTTGCCATTTTCATCATATCCACCTCTTTTTCATCAAGACCGTAATGGACGGCCAAAAGTTCGGAAAAAAGTGCTACTCGGCTGACATGATCGCCCGTTTCACGTGAGCGAAGCTCTCCCATTTCACCAAGGGTGTATAGGATCTCTTTTTGAGAACTGATGATCTGCTCTTTTGCTTTGACCTGCTTTGTGATATCCGTGCGGACACTGATATATTCGATGATCTCATCGTAATGGTTTAGGATAGGGATAATAGTGGCTTCTACAAAATAGGAACTGCCGTCTTTGGCTCTGTTTTTGATCGTTCCCTTCCATACCTTTTTATGGGTGATGGTATCCCACATCTTTTTATAGAATGCTTCCGATGTGCTCGGATGTTTGATAATGCTGTGGGGTTGACCGATAAGCTCGTCCCGGCTGTATTGGGAAACCTTGCAAAAAGGTTCGTTTACATAGGTGATGATGCCTTTTAGGTCCGTTTTGGAGACGAGAGAACTGATGTCGATGGCTTCTTTATACTGCTCTAGAAGTTGATGTGACTCATCGACCTCGCTCTGAAGCTCTTTTTTCGCCAAAAAAAGTTCGACATGTGTCTTGACGCGCTGGACGAGTTCATACTGTTGAAAAGGTTTGGTGATATAGTCTTGACCGCCGTGTTCGAAACCTCTGTTGATGTGCTCTTGGTTGGCATTGGCCGACAAGAAGATGATGGGTATATGTTTAAGTTTCGGGTCTTTTCTGATGATATCGGCTGTTTGATATCCGTCCAGTCCCGGCATGTTGATATCAAGCAAGATGAGACAAAACGCCTGTTTTTCCAGTTGCTGGAGGCCGGCTTCACCGCTCGTGGCAAAAAAGATATTGTAAACCTCTGTGGCTTTGAGAACATTGGCCGCAACTTGAATGTTCTTCGGGTTGTCATCGATAATAAGAATATTTGCTTTTTGGTTTTTAGATAGCACTTCGATCCTGACTATGGGTTATATGAGTATTTTAGCAAAATATTCATTATACTCCCTTTTGATCTATCTTTAGGGCGAGTTAAGAAAGAAAGAGTGAAAAGAGTGTTTATATAGCTTTCGTTTAAAAGTTAAGTCTAAACGGCTAGGAGAGTGGAGTGAGCAATAGTTTTGCTATTGCTCTCCTCGTATTTTTTAATCGCTTGTTTAGGAAAACTCTTTCTCCAGCTTTTTCATCAAGTCGATCTCTCTTTCTGATCTCACTGTTATTTTTAAAT
>CAXGZT010000214.1:0-4092 GCA_964014335.1 uncultured Campylobacterales bacterium
TCCTCTTCTTCGGCAATGCCTGTAGAGATAATGACGGGTTTTCCCTTACTGGCGACATATTCGATCAAAGGAATATCGCTTATCTCAAAGGAGGCGATCTTATAGGCGGGAACCTCTATGCTTTCGAGAAAATCCACGGCACTCCTATCAAAGGGAGAGGAAAAACAGATAAGCCCAAGGGACTCGGCATAGGATTTCAGTTCGGCCTGCCACTCCCAAGGCATATAGGCTTCTTTGTAGAGATCATACAGACTTCGGCCGTCCCATAAGGTACCCTGCTTGATCTGAAAATATTCATTATCACAATCCAGGGTAATGGTGTCGGCGGTATAGGTCTGAAGTTTGACCGCATCTGCACCCGTTTGGGCAGCAGCCTTTATGCTCTCTTTAGCAATCTCGATCTTTCCTCCATGGTTGGCAGAGAGTTCGGCGATAATAAAAACAGGCCCCTCTTGCGATATCTCTTTGCTAGCGATATGTATCTTATGCATTCTGCTCTCCGAAATGATAGTATAAGACCTTTTTTTCATTTTTAATGCGTCTAAAGCCCGCTTTTTCAAAGCTTTTCTGCGAAGAGATGTTCTCTTCTTTGATATGTGCTTCTATGATGCGACAAGGATGCTCCTGCAGATAGCTCTTCAGTGCCAGTTTTATGATCTTAGCTCCCAGGCCTCTGCCTCTAAACCCTTTTGCAAGGGATATACTGATTATCGCCTTTTTTCCGGATAGCTTAAAGCGAAGTTGAGCAACCAGTCTGTCCTGTTCCGATCGGACAGTATACAGGGTTATATTCTTATCGAGTAAGGTTTCGTCTAGCCACTTGGTATGTACGTCAAGTGCGATGGCTTCACTTGAAAAGGAGTTTCTCCTTACTGCAGGGTCGTTGGCCAACTTAAAGAGCTCCATTAAGTCCTCTTTGCGGGTATGTTGCAAAAAGAGTTTCGCGGATTTCTTGGGTCTGAAGTAGGGTTTGAGGTTTCTTCTTGTCTGAAAGAGGTTTGTTCTTTTTAGCTTATGAACCTCGGAAGCCTTCAGTGTCGTAAACCGCTCTCTTCGTAAAAATTTCTCTATTTCGATCTGATTGGAAGCGGTTAATACGGAGAGAAGAGGAGTACCCATATAGAGAGCTTCCGAGGCGAGTACACTCGGCGTCACGATGGCAAAGGTCGAACTGTTTAAAAGCCTGGGGACATCGGCATCGATATGCAGCCTTACCCAGCGGTTGAGATTGGCATAAGCCTTTAGCGATGCGAGATGTGGGTTGGAGGATGTTGTCGCCAGGTTGACCTTCATACCTTTTGGTTTTAAGGCCTTGAGGACTTTAAGGGTGAGGTTGTTACTGTCTGTACCGCCAAGACTCAAAAAGAGACCCTCTTTTTCTCTTCTGCGCTTTTTTTCCCGGAGGAACTCTGTTCGAATAAGCGGAGCTATAAGCGAGATTCTGGAAAAAGAGGGAAGTCTGTTCCTATATCCCTGGGCAGTCGCACCGAGGTTATGGTTGATGACTTCATCGCAATAATGTTTTTCATAGGTATCATCAAAGACGCTAAGCTCGAGGTCGCAGAGCTCTTTAATCCTTTTTTCATCTTCATAGCTTAGCGTATAGTTATCGATAATCAGCTTCTCGATTTTCAAGGCTTTGCATAAACGGACAAGCTCATCAATATCGGTGCTCTTTAGGATATGGACGGGGTAGGGGATAAGATGATTGATATTGCCTTCAAGCTCCCGCGTCGCAAAGGCAATATCCTTTGTCTGCAGGCGTGAGGCATAGACCAGGTCACGTTTAATATGCCCCAGCCCGATAGAAGAGGAGCTGTCGGCTCGAAAAAGGACTCTCTTATCCATTGTCTCTAAGGGCTTTGTACATCAGTTCCGCTCTTTTGAAGTCTTCAGGCGTATCGATATCTTGAACAAGGTGGCGGGGAAGAGTGACCGCCGTAGATGCGTTGGTGAAAATCGGTTTCTCGCTCAACCACGCTTCCCTTGTACCGAAATAGAACTGGCCCGCATCATGATAGGCCTCTTCAAGGTCTTGGGAGCGCGTGTTAAAGTGTTCAGGATAGAACATCTCAACAGAGCTGTCCGCATTGATTTTTATGGCGCGCTGGATGGGAAAGGAAAAGCTCGTCGCGCTGAAGCTGTATGCACTTTGATTGTCGACAAGAGTGCGATAGGCCTCTTTTAAAAACCTGCTCTGTATAAAAGGCGCGGTAGCGTAGATGCAGCAGGCCAATTCGACAGAAACCTCTTTTTCCAACTCTTCAATGGCATGTGCTATTACGGGAATGGTTGGGGTAAAATCATCGCTCAGCTCAGGCGGCCTGATAAAAGGGACTTCGGCACCATACTCTTTGGCGACATCGGCTATCTCTTTATCATCGGTTGAGACGATGACCCTGTCAAAGAGACCTGACTCAAGAGCAGCTTCGATAGAGTATGCGATCATAGGCTTTCCGCAGAACTCTTTGATGTTTTTTCTCGGGATACGTTTTGAACCGCCTCGGGCGGGGATTATGGCCAGCTTCATCAGAACGAACATCCTTGTATGGAGTAGTCCTCTAAGACGTCCAGCAGAGTGTCCGCCACCACTTTGGCATCCTCTAGGCTCATCTTCTGATGACAGGGGAGGGAAAGCTCTGAGCGGTAGAAGTCTTCGGCTACGACAAAGCGCTGTTTCCCGTACTTTTCCACATAAAAACTGTTCTGATGGATGGGCTTGTAGTGGACTTGAACCCCTATTCCTTTTTCATGCAGGGACGAGAAGATATCCTCTTTCGAACATTGCAGGGCTGGGATAAGGGTGATAGGGTAGAGATGTCTGGCCGAACCCTCGCCTTTTGCAATGGGGATAGTCTGGAAAAGCTTATGCCCCTTGAACCTCTCATCATAATAGGCGGCTATCTCATTTCGTTTCTTTATGAAAGCGTCCAGTTTTTTCATCTGAGAAAGTCCCAGTGAAGCTGCTATATCGGTGAGGCGGTAGTTATACCCCATCTCGATCATATCCATGTTCCAAAACTTCTTTTTGACAATCCCGTGAGAGCGAAAACGGCGAAGTTTGTCGGCGTACTCTTCATTGTCAGTCAGGACGGCTCCGCCTTCACCCGTGGTGATAGGCTTGATAGCATGAAAGCTGAAGATGGTCATATCTGAGATCGAACCGATTTTTCTCCCATCGATATGTGAACCCAGAGCATGGCAGGCATCTTCAATAAGCACGAGATCATGCCTCTTCGCAAGTTCTTGGATCTTTGATAGGACAACAGGCTTTCCGCCGAAGTCAACGGGGACGATAGCCTTGGTTTGGGGTGTGATCAGCTTTTCGATCAGGCGTTCATCAATGTTTCCGTCCAGCTTGACATCGCAGAATACAGGCTTTGCCCCCAGAGCTACGGCCATATTGGAGGTGGCGACAAAGGAGATGGGCGTCGTGATGATCTCATCGCCTTCTGTGATACTCGCACTGGAATATGCACCCATCAGAGCCGAGGTGGCCGAGTTAAAGCTTACGGCGTATTTGGCACCGGTATAATCGCATAAGGCTTTCTCGAAGGCTTCGACTCGAGGTCCCTGGGTGAGGTGGGAACTTCTCAATACCTCTGTGACGGCGTGGATATCATCTTCATCAATAAGCTGGGTACTGTAGGGAATCATTTCTCTTCTAATTCGGTCGATTTTATCTTCTCAAGCAGCTCTTTTGCGCTAAGCCAGATGGTATTGTCTTTTGAGTTATAGTCAAAACCCAGGGCAACGGGCTTTCCTTTTTCGCCCAGAGCGTTTGTAGAAAAATCCACATGATGGGTAAACTGGATGCTGGGCTGAATCACATAATGGTCATCAAACTCCAGAGTAAGATGGGAGTCACCCTCGGCGCACATCGCCTCATGCATCTTCTCTCCGGGACGAAGACCGACGACAGTCTGTTTCACATCGGGGAAGATGGCGGAGGCCATATCCGTCATTGTCATGGAGGGTATTTTCGGGATGAAGATCTCTCCGCCGCTCATGCGCTCAAAGTTCTTCAAAACAAAATCCACGCCTTCTTGAAGAGTGATCCAAAAACGGGTCATATCCGGCGCGGTGATAGGG
>CAXGZT010000215.1:0-4043 GCA_964014335.1 uncultured Campylobacterales bacterium
CTCTAGAACGACCCTATTATCGGTATTAATACCCTTATTGCTGAGTGCCTGCAGCAACGCTCCCGAAGAAGAGAAAAAAACGGCCCTTCAGAGCAAACCGGACACCCTTAAAGAAGCTAAGAAAAGTGTTGAAGTCCCTCATACTCAAGTGCAAGATATCAATGCACAAATAGCGATTCAGATCAAGGCCGCCAACGGGGCAAACCTATATGCAAACCGATGTGCTTCATGTCACGGGAAAAACGCTAAAAAGTCTGCACTGAACGCTTCTGCAGCTATCGCCGGGTGGGAACCTGAAAAGATACGGGATGCACTGCGCGGTTACGCGGATGGAAGCTATGGAGGAAAGATGAAAGGAGTTATGCAGGGCCAGAGCAAACCTCTTAGCGATGCAGATATTGAGCTTCTATCGAATTACATCAGCACTCTATAGAAAAATGGTGTGAAGATATCTTCATATTTTCACGAAGATAAAACTTATGTGCGTGAAAACGCTGAACACCGGAATCAAGGTGCAGCTGCTTACACGCCTTGGAGCGTGCGAACTCCAGTAAATACCTTATCATCTCCCTGCCGTACCCTTTTGAACGTTCATCTTGACAAGAGACAAAATCATCAATATAGAGATGTTTTCCCCAGGCCAGGTTTGTCGATATTCTAAAACCTGCCAGCGCAGTAAGCTTTCCGTTTTTACGTAAGCAGACAAGGTTATAGCCCTCTGTGATCTGTTCCCTAATCTGTGATATAAAACTCTCTTCCCTTAAGTGAGAACGCAGCTGCTGCATTAATGAAAAACACTGCATAATTTCATTCTCATCTTGTACAAAATGAAAACCGTCTTCTAAAAACACCTCGCTGCTCTCTGCCACAAGAAACGCTTTGTTATGATCTGTCGTTTTCTTCTTGAGAGCCGTCACAGCAATAGTCGCATAATAAACGCCAAGAGACGCACTGTCATTACAGGCCCGGATATATTTTTCAACATCATCTGGCGAACACAAGCCGGTTTGAACGTAAACCTCCTGCAAATCCTGCACTGAACGGGCCATAGCCTTCGCTACATTTTCACTTCCGCTGCACAGATGAAGATAAGACCTGTTCTCATCAATCTCAAACCCTGCCTCTTCCAAGCTCAAGTGGGCAATAGAGCCGTAGTGCGCTTTCAGCCCCCTGCTCTCAAAGCTTCTGCAAATAGCACTGTTGACACGTCTGCAAGCATCTAAATCTTCGGCATCCATCCATTTTGAAAGTGTAAAGTCCTGTTCCTCTATAATAAGCTTTCCCCGGCTTTCAATAGTCCGAAAAGTTTGGAAAGAATCTTCTTTGCATCTCTGTTATGGATAAGTACGTACCGTATATGAATCAGGTCAAACTTTCTATCCAGATCAAGGTCCAGAAGATCACCTTCGAGGAGTTCGAAATCCCTACTATCATCGACATGCTCAGCACTAACCTCTACCCCTAGAACTGAACCTTCCGAACCGACCTCTTCACACATCCAAGAAGCGATTGAGCCTGTTCCAACTCCTATTTCAAGACAGGCCATTCCTTTTCTCAGGCCCGCTTTTAAAATATGCTTTTGGCTTTTATCATCAAAAGAGTCTTGAATAAGAGATAACCTTTCATACTCTGAGCCTTTTTCGTCAGAGGCAAATGCAGAAGAAGTCATCTTATTTGAACACCAGAGTTTATGAAACGGGAAGACCGAACTTTTGCGTAATCAACTCACCCTCATCATCAAAAAAGAGATAATAGAGATAATCTTTTTTGATATTCAGCCCGGCGAGATAACGAAGTGCCAGATTGGCCTGTAAAGAAGCAATATGCATGACTATCGGTGCGGCTATGCCCGCTGGAGTCTTGTTTGAGATCTTAAACACGTCAAACGAAGCATTCTCGAAAAAACAGACTTGTCCGTTAAAAGCTTCGACTGAACCGTATATCCACGGCTTTCCAATCGCTTTGGCATAGGCATTGATCTCTGCACGCGTGGGAAGATTATCCGTTGCATCAATGATCAGATCGACATCAATCTCTTTTTTTGCAAAAGTATCAAAATCACAATCATGAGGCACTGCTATGACAAAAGGACAACGCGCCTCTACCACTTCTGCCACGACCGAGCATTTCTTCTTGTTTTCATCACCTGTTTTAAAAGCGATCTGACGGTGAATATTATGAACAGAAACCTCATCAAAATCGACCAGGTGAACTTCACCTATACCTGAAGCACCCAGTGCGAAGGCCAAAGAAGAGCCGAGTCCGCCGCAGCCGATGATTGCAATTCTTTTTGATTGAAGACTCTTTTGCGTCTCTTCTCCCCAAAGCTGAACTTGGCGGTGGAAATATTTCATCATAATAGTATCCCTTCGATAAAAATTTATAATAATCTAACTAAGGTTTATCCAAACTTACTTTGGGTAAAACAATTTCAAAACGTGCTCCAAGTTCACTGTTGGTTACGCTGATATCACCCAACATACTTTTTTCGACAATCTCTTTGGACATATACAGGCCTATACCCGACCCCTCAAGCTCCCCTTTTGTCGAAAAATAAGGATCAAAGACTTTTTCGATCTTGGACCTCTCTATTCCGCCTGCATTGTCTTCAAAGACAATATGGATTTCATCCCTCTTCTCTTCGACAGAGATCTTGAGCCAGGGATCTTTTGTTTTTTTCTCAAGCACCGCATCCTGTACGTTTTTGATCAGGTTCATAAACACCTGCATCATCTCATGCCGCATACCAAAAACAGTATGCTTCTCTTGGCTGAAAAGATTGACTTTGATTTTGGAATACTTCAGACTTCCTTCACCTAGATTAAGTGCGCTTTTTATTACCTCTTCAATAATAAAAAGCTCTTTTTCCTTATTAGGCTGTGAAAAATTCCTGAAATCATCGATGGTCTGAGACATATATTGAAGCTGCTCATTGACCCCGTCATGGGTCTGAACGTAATCCTCTTTATGCATCGTTCCAAGCTGCACCTTGAAATAAAGGTTTTGATTTAAAAGGGCCAGGGTATTCAGAGGTTGACGCCATTGATGTGCGATCTGCTCTATCATCTCTCCCATGGCTGCCAATCTCGACTTCTCTATTAATATTTGATCATGTTGTCGTATTTGAGAAAGCGATCTATCAACCTTATCCTGCAATAGACTGTTTAGAGCAGAAAGCTTTTGAAGGTATTCATACTCTCTCTCTTTTTGCAAATCGGCTAAGGCCCAGGAGAGAAAGAGCATCCCTAGAGCCGAACCGATTTGTTGTTCATAGATCAAGAACTCAAAACCATCTGTCCATAAAAGCTTGTTCATTGCAACAAGCACACTTCCGCCTAAAAAGAAACCCCAACCCGCTATATAAAAACGTGCCGGATGGAACTTCTTTCTGTGCAGGAGGACCCCTGCCGCGATCAATACAGGAGGCAGCACAAAAGAGACTGCACCGACAATCAGGACAAGCTCTCCATAGGGCCTGAAAAGACCTGCGAGTGCGACGTAAGCCATAAAGAGGGATATGAAGATAAGAAGTTTGTCGATTCTTGGTGTATTGCTTTTTGTGTTTAAAAAATCCCGCGAGAACAAGATAACGGAAAAAATCGTCACACCCATCATCGTAATACCGCCTTGAGATATCATCCACTCCCATTCCGGCCAGAAATAGACAATACCGATGCCATCTAAGGAGAGCTGATACATAACAAATGAAGAGATAAAGAGCAGATACAAAAAATATTTCCGGCTGCGCTTATACAAAAAACTGATAAGATTGTAAACAAAGATCAGAATAAACAGACCGTAATAGATACCTGAAAAGATAAGAAGATGCCGAGTGTCCAGGAAGAGGCCTTCTGAAGTTTGGATATGCATAGGGATCTTCATCGAACTCTGTGTCTCCACGCGCAGATAGAGTATCTGCTCCTCAGTCGGATCAAGCTCGAAGAGAAAGTTTCTGTCTTTTAGTTCACGTTCCTTGAAGGGGCGAAGCTTTCCGCTTCTTTTCAAAGCGATCAAGTTCTCTTTTTCATCGCAGACATACAGGT
>CAXGZT010000216.1:0-4020 GCA_964014335.1 uncultured Campylobacterales bacterium
TATCAAGACCTTTGCCTCCGGATTAAAGGCGCAGCTTTCTGCTTTTAAGGGTTTAGAAGCACCTGCATATTATGCCAGCGGAAGGTATGACTTTTTGTACGGCAGACATACCCTTAAACGAGAACTCCTTTACGCGAATATACAATGCATCGATAATGCCTGCGTCCACCTTATCATCAATAACACTCCCCTTCAGCTTGCCGCGCTTAGCGATCATTTTTTCGGGGTACGTAAAGACAAACGCCCCGTATCGGAATTATTCTCCTCTTTGAACGAAGAGGTTAGTACTATCTTGCTTGCTCATAATGCAGAGGATATACAGCATATTCAAAGACACCGTATCGACATCCAACTCAGTACCCAAGTCAACAACTGTGCGCTTCACCGGCTGATGAGACAAGAGCAAACCTGCTACAAAGGACTTCATATCGAAGGGAAGACCCTTCTGTATGCCACAACGGGACTAAACCCCCTAAGACAAAAAAAGAGTCGATCAACCCCTGAGATCCCTCTTTTCACAATACAATAAGAATCAAACGGAGCCCCCTATCATGATGAAACGCATAAGCCTCTTCAAACTCTCTGTCAAAGACTTTTTCACCCCTTATTTTCTTAGTTTGGCCCTTCTGCCACTTCTGCTTACCCTGGTCACCCTTTTTGCCTTGCTGGGATACGGTATACAGGCCTTTAGTGAGACGATTGACTCTGTCCGTATCGAAAAGACAAGTCAGGAGTATACAAGTGCGAACCAGTCTCTTTCACAAAGTTCCGTTAATATCAGCTTTGATGATCAAAACCAAAGCGAATCTTCGCTTCTGGAGATCAACCCGATGGCGCTTTTCGAGTCTATACAAAGTTCCAAGATACTTTCGAGTATGCTTGAAAACGATATATTGCGATGGATCGTAGAGAAGGTACTTTTTTTAGTGGCATCTTATTTCATTCTTATTTTAGCCGTTATCATTGCCGTTATCATCGTCGGTTTTTTCACACCTCTGGTCGTTCGGGAACTCAAATCCCGTCATTATCCTCCTTTTGAGATCAAGGGGCACGGCAGCATACCCGGCGCTATATGGTTCGGCCTGAAATCTTTTCTTATTATGATCCTCTTATATATTGTACTTATTCCCTTTTATTTTATTCCCTTCCTTAATATCATCGCCTTCAACCTTCCTGCTTATTACTTCTTTCACAAGATGCTTGTCTTTGATGTGGGCTCAACCATCAATACAGAAAAAGAGTATCTCAAGATCACAGCGATTGCCGGAAGCCAGATCCGTCTGCGTACTTTTTTAATGTATCTCTTGACATTGGTTCCCCTTGTCGGTATATTCTTTCCCCTGTTTTTTGTGATCTATCTAAGCCATATATTTATGAGTGAAAGTGTCGAGTTGAGGATGGTCACAGACCGATAAGAGGGTGAGGTTCTCTGCTAGAGTATAGAACGCCTTCATCATAACCAGGACAGCGGGCAGCAAAAATTGATATCCGAGCCACTCCCGCTATTCTCATAATATTATAAAAACAGTAAATGGAAGAGTTATAATTTTATGGATAAAATGATTTAAGCATTTCTTTACTATAATAAACAAAAACACATAAGAAGGAACAGTTTTTGAAACCATATTTCATGATTATCTTAGCCTTGTTCATCCTGGGCTGCGGCGGCGGAGGTGATGGTGCCCCTTCCTCGCAGGTACCTGTGGTAGTACCGCTTACACCTCCTGCCGATGCGACAGCCCTTCCTCTTTTGATCGTACAGGTTGAGTTCAATGATCAGCGCTTTGCCTCCTCTTCGCTAACCTGGCAACAGAAGATATTCGGTGACGCTGAGGGGCAGCTTAATAACTATTATCTGGAAGTATCGCAGAACAATTTTCTCTTCATACCTGCCAAGGAGGACGAGTACACACTCAACGACGGCGTAATAAAGGTGATCCTAAACCAAGATCACCCGGTCAGCCTGGATCTCGTTGATCAGCAAGACCGTATCACCTTAGGTGCTATCTTGGTGGATGCCCTAACCAAGAGCGATCCCTATATAGACTTCGCAAGCTACGACCAAGATGCCAATGGTAAAATAGATACAGATGAACTGCAGCTCATGTTCTTATTCGCCGGAGGAGAAGCAGCAACGGGAGCTCTGCCCGGTATCTGGGCGCACTCATCATGCTTTACAGCGGGTCCGAGCTTTGACGCAATCTCCCTCATGGAGTGCGGAAACGGTTCCTATACGGTCTTCGGTGAACGCCACTTTGACATTGTCGACGGTCATGACGCTACCATAGGTATCATCGCCCACGAACTGGGGCATGGGGCCTTCAACCTGCCTGACCTGTATGATGCCGACGGCGGTTCGGAAGGAATTGGAAACTTCGGTCTTATGGGCGCGGGTTCATGGGGATATGAAGAGGGAGAAAAGTTTGGTGAAACACCCGTGCATATGTCCGCCTGGACTAAAATGCAAACAGGCTTTGTTATCCCCCAGCTTCTCTCTACCGACACCAATAACCTTGCAATGGATGCGAGCAACTTGAATAGTTATAAGCCCCTTCGTCTGAATACCCAAGATCCCAATGAGTACTTCCTTATAGAGAACCGATCAAGCTCGGGGTATGACGCTGGCTTATATATTCTCGACGAGATTCCTTTTCCGGGCGGGCTTGCAATCTGGCACATAGACGAGACGCAAACCGATAATGATAACGAAAACAGGAAGCTCGTCGATTTAGAAGAAGCTGACGGTTTTCACTTGGATACAACCTTAAACAGAGGTAACATTACAAACCTCTTTTATAGCGGCAACAATGTGTTTACTCCCAACAGTCTTCCCGCTGACTCCGGGCTATACGACGGGAGTAACACCAATATCAGCATCACGAATATCTCTGCCTCGGCTCCCATTATGTATATAGACCTTGCCCTATAGGCTGTTTTTCCCAGGAAACAGTCTAAAAGCGCTCAACTTTTACACCGATCGGACGATCTACTCTTTAGACAACTAAAGAAAGAGTCCATTATGAATGTGAACACTGCCATAAATGCCTATTCTCAGCATTCTCTCTCTATCGATATCAAAACCAGCAGCGGTGATACGATAGAACTTGATTTTAATAACGAGAAGTCTTTACAATACAGCTCGGATGAAAATGGAAAATCCTTCTCCTTCTCTTCACTCGAATCCTTTTCATATCATTATGAGGGAAACGGCATCGATGCCCAAGACAGAAAAGAGATTGAGGCCTTTTTAAAAATCGCCCAACCCAATATCGACAGTTTTATGGCCGGCTTAAACGAAGGCTCTTCCCTGACACAACCGATTAACAAGCTGACCCAAAACATCACGGGCCTCTTTGAGCCTATGAAAGAAAAAGCGGATGAGAACCTTCTGAACTTTGCCAAGCATGGACTCACCAACGGCGTCGACAGGGCCCTGGCCAAAGAGGTCAAGCCCGAACAGCAGACGCAAGAGCTCATCTCTCACGCCCAAAGGTTTTTAGAGCAGATGATCAAACAGCTTGACAAGGCCGAAGAACTTTTATACGTCTGATCCGGAAGAGAAATATAGTTTCATTTTCGTTCTCACTCGATAAGGAGCTGTGCGATATTGCCCAGGCTCAAGCATCAGCTGATATTCACTATGAACTCTTCGCCCTTGGCGTCAAAGACGACCTTTGAACCCTCATCAATTTCACCCGAGAGAATCAGATCAGCTAACCTGTCCTCAACTATCTCATACAGGGCGCGTTTCAGCGGTCTTGCTCCGTATACCGGATCAAAGCCCGAAGCAGCAATCAATGCCTTGGCATCCTCGCTCATGCTGAGTGCAATATTTCTTTCATATACCTTGGCTTGAATATCAGAAAAGAAAAGCTCTACAATGCCTTTTATCTGTTCAAGTCCTAGCGGATTAAAGAGCACCATATCATCCAAACGGTTTAAAAACTCGGGTTTAAAATGTGACTTCAGTTCGGCTAAAACGATCTCGTCGCCCGCACCTTCCATGATCTTGTCTGAGGC
>CAXGZT010000217.1:0-4007 GCA_964014335.1 uncultured Campylobacterales bacterium
TCAATCACCTTCAGTAACTGTGACTCTTCTTCAAGCTTGTCATTGTAAAAATGTTTTTGAGACAATAACGAAGAGACATGAAGAACATCCTCGAAACCTTTCAAGTTCTCTTCGAGCCTTTTAAACCTTTTGATGGACTCTGCATCTAGACTTTCAAAAGGCAGGCTGATCTTTGTCACATGCTTTGATTCCAAGTCTTTACTTTGTGTTCGCTTTAACTCCAAAGAGTCTTGCAGCCAAACACGTTCATCTGAACTAAAAAGAGTAGGATTAATCAGGGAAAATGCAACAAAGGCCAGTATCAAGGTAAATATTATTATAAAGACCCGGTTTTTCTTTAAAAAATCAATATATTTTCCAACTGAGGGAGTATCGTAATACATTATTCGCCTTCTTTTTGAGGTTTGACTACAAAGAGATAAGGCCGTTTATTAATTTCAAGTTTTTCAGCCACCCTGGAAATATCATCAATCTCGCTCTGGATCTCTGAAGAGATATCTTTTAATATAGGCACCTCACGCTTCTCTATCATCACTTGTTTCATCATATTCAAGGGCTCTTTTTGCGCATATATAGTTCCTATCAGTTTTTTGGAATGGAAACGAGCAAGTTCATAATAAAAAAAATGATACGTATAAGAGTCTTGCATATTCTTGTTCTCCAAAATCATCTCAAGGAACTCTTGTGAACGAGGACAGACCGGATCTATAAAAGCATACATATGAACTGGTCCATTTCCAACCAAAACTGCGTGATGGTCAATACTTTTAAGCAGAGGAAGTGCGACAGAAAGAGGCGCCTTTTTCTTACTGATCAAAGGCTCATTTGCAAACAGAGCCTTTAATGAGAGGAGAAAAAGAAGGAAGAAAAAATATTTACTTTTTGCCATAGCCACATACTAACATTTTGCATGGGGTTAGGAGCGCGTATAATGCATCTTTTTTAAGCAAAAACCGTTTTCTTATATATTTCAATATTATCATACTGAAATACTAAAGAGTTTGGGTTACCCCTAGATTACTTGCCGGCAAAAGGAAGAAGAGCAGACCCCCATGTGAGTCCGCCGCCAAAAGCATCCAGCAACATCAGGTCTCCTGCTTTAAGGTTTCCATCTTCGTATAGTTCATTCATCGCCATCGGTATAGAGGCACCGGAAGTATTTCCGTATTTGTGAACCGTCAAGACTACCTGTTCTTTGTCAAGCTTAAGGGCATCGCCGACTGCTTTAATAATACGGTAATTGGCTTGGTGCGGAATAAAGTGTGTAATCTCGCCTGTAGCGACATCATTGTTTTGCAAAATATCGACCACGTCATTTGTCAAGGTACGTACTGCCACCTTAAATGTTTCATTTCCCTTCATCTGGATGAAGGAAGCTTCTGCTTTTAGTTCGGCTTGGTGAGGATTGCCCGTCCCGCCGTCTGGTGTCATAAGAAAATCGCCCAGGCTGCCGTCAGAAGCGGTATGCAGATCGATAATCGCTTCTTCCTTATCTTCAGTTGCGCTGATAACGGCTGCACCCGCGCCGTCACCGAAAAGAATACAGGTACTTCGATCACTATAATCTGTGATTGCGGACATCTTTTCAGCACCAATAATGAGAACATTTTTCTTCATACCGGACTCGATAAAAGCCTTGGCCACACTCAAAACATAAATGAAACCCGTACAGGCAGCAGAGATGTCAAAAGCGGTTACCTTGTCAAGACCCATCTTATGAGCGACAACAGTCGCTGTTGAAGGCATATTGAAATAATCCGGAGAGATCGTAGCAACAACGATCATATCGATTTCATATTTTTTAAGACCCGAACGCTCTATGGCTTTTTCAGCCGCCTTAACAGCCATGTCAGAGGTCGTCTCATCTTCTGCTGCAATACGGCGTTCTTTTATTCCTGTGCGTTTGCTAATCCACTCATCTGTAGTATCAACCATTTGAGCAAGATCCTCGTTTGTCAATACTTTTTCAGGCACGTAAGCACCGATGGAACGGATAGCTGCGTACATTTTAGTCCTTTTGGTTCAATTGTTCTAAACGTGCTTCGATATGCTCGTTTACACCCGTGTCCACATATCGAATCGCTTGAAAAATAGCATTTTTTACGGCTTTTGGATTCGACTTGCCGTGAGAAACAATAGCACACCCCTTGATCCCGATCAATGGGGCTCCGCCGATCTCAGCATAGTCGATCTCTTTCTTCAGCAGTTTAAAAACCTTTTTCATTAAAAGAGCACCGGTAATTGCAACAGGTGACTTCCGTATATAGTCTTTTATAAAAAAAGAGATTGTGCTTGCTACACCCTCTGAAGTCTTCAGTACGAGGTTTCCGATAAAGCCGTCACAAACGACAACATTAGTCGAACCGTTAAAGATATCTCCGCCTTCAACATTACCCTTAAAGCCTTTATACTCTTTTAAAAGTTTAAAAGCCTCTTTGGTGACTTCGTTTCCCTTGCTCTCTTCCTCACCGTTGGCAAGAAGACCGATGCTTGGCTCTTTTATTCCAAGCATATCTTGAGCATAATAATCACCCATAACCGCAAACTCTTGAAGGTGTTCTGCCTTGCAATCAACATTCGCCCCAACATCCAGAAGTACGGTCCGCGTATCCGATTTAGCCGGCATTAGGGTTACAAGGGCTGGTCTGGAGACGCCTTTTAGCCGTCCAAGGCGCAGGGTAGCCAAGGTCATCGTCGCGCCGGAGTGTCCTGCCGAAACGACACCGTCAGCTTCTTTTGATCGAACAAGGTTTACTGCTTTAAAAATAGAACTCTCTTTGCGTTTGAGTGCATCTGTAGCAGCATCTGACATACTGATCACGTCAGAAGCTTCCACTATAGAAACCTTATCTTTATAGCCTTTAGGTAATAAAGATAAGATTTCATCTTTCTTTCCAACAAGAATAGCTTCAAACTGCTTTTCTTTAAGCGCTTGGATCGTTCCTTTTACAATCGGTTCAGGACCGAAGTCCCCACCCATTGCATCAATGGCAATTTTTACCATTGACTACTTATACTCACCTGTTGTAGGGTTAACATGGTGTGGAAGTTTCCACGTGCCATCTTTATCTTTAACTGGACGAGCCAATGCAATTTTATAGTGTGTACGACGTTTTGCGCCGCGAGTCTTGGAGACTCTTCTTTTAGGTACTGCCATGGTATTTTCTCCTTATTTAGTTTTGACAATTTTCGCAACAAAAATAGCTGCTTTTGAATAACTCGATTTCAGACTCCAGGATTTCATCCAGGTCTATTGTTGAGTTTTCTATTTCGACGACATCATATTCTGAATTTTCGTCATCTTTATAGACTCCATCGCTAAGATGAAATTTTACGCTTTCGTTAACAGGACGTGTGATGTCCTCAGCGCATATATCACAGGGAATTAACAACTCTCCCGTAATTTTAGCCTCTAATTCTATCAAAGAACGACTGAATTTTTCCAATGTTCCTGAAAATTTTAGATTCTCTTTTGAAATTTCAAAAGGTATGGCCGTTGAACCGACCTTATTAAAGCCGATTTTCATGGATTATACGATTTCTCTGTCCGAGAAAAAGAATTTAATCTCATTGGCTGCATTCTCTAAAGAATCAGATCCGTGTACAGCATTAGCATCAATGCTGTCGGCAAAATCAGCACGGATCGTACCCGGTTCAGCTTCTTGAGGGTTAGTTGCACCCATAAGATCGCGGTTTTTAGCCATTGCACCTTCACCCTCTAAAACCATTACAACAACAGGACCAGAGATCATGAAGTCAACAAGGTCTTTGAAGAAAGGGCGCTCAGAGTGAACTGCATAGAATGCTTCTGCGTCAGCTTGTGAAAGTTGCATCTTTTTAGCTGCAGCAATACGAAGACCGTTAGTTTCGAAACGATCCATGATTTTACCGATAACACCCTTAGCGACTGCGTCAGGCTTAATGATTGATAGTGTCTGTTCCATCAAATGGCTCCTAAATGAAAAATAGAACCGCGATTATACCGTAAATAGTATTGTTTTTAATTT
>CAXGZT010000218.1:0-3986 GCA_964014335.1 uncultured Campylobacterales bacterium
AGTTTACAGAGCTTCAATTCGGCGAGCACGGGGCTTACCGCTATATGTCAGATATATTGGGTGATCACAGTGACTCTTTTTCAATCCTTCCTTATGAGGTCACCAAAAAAAAAGAACTGAACATTCAAGGCATCAAGATCACTGCCCTGCCCGTGCATCACGGCATCCTTCCCGCCTTGGCCTACAAGGTCGAAATAGAGGGCAGGGTCATAGTCTTCAGCGGTGACACGACGGCGCGGAGTAAAAGCCTTGAAGAGCTTTCAAAAGACGCAGATATATTGATCGCACACCATGCCATACCGCAGGAGGGATACCCCGCAGCCAGAGCCTTGCATATGACTCCAAAGCGTATCGCCGAAGTCGCTTCCCTTGCCAACCCCAGGATACTGCTGCTCTCGCACCGGATGAAACGTACCTACGGGTCTGAGGAACAGAGCAATCAGATCATTCAAAAAGTCTATCAAGGAGAGCTCATCTGGGCAGAAGACCTTATGGAGATCACCCTACCCTGAGAGAGCAGTTGAAATATGAATAATATATTTATTCCGAATCAGAACAATCCTGAACAAGAGCAGTTTGACACGCTTCTAAGAACAGAAAACATTCATATCGAAAAGATCACCTCACACGGAAAGACCTCATCGCAGTGGTATGAGCAGGAGAGAGACGAATGGGTGGTTTTGATCGAAGGAGAAGGCAAACTTCTATTTGAAAATAAAAAGGAGGTGGTGCTTAAAAAGGGTGAGTATATCTATATCCCTAAGATGAAGAGGCATAAGGTCGTCTACACCTCATCTCCCGCTGTCTGGCTGGCTGTACACTTCTAGCTTGTTTAACTGGCTCTTCCATTTTCTCGTATGTCAGCTTGTTACGGTATATCAAGAACAATTGTTTCGGTACTTGGCAAAGAGACATTCATCCCTTGGACTGCAGAGCGTTTTTCTGCTGCAATGTCAATCCGCTCCATCGCATCACACACCGTGTTTTGTGCTTCCCAATAGGTCTTTAAAGTCGTACCCTTACTGTCAAACACATTAGAAGCGGCACTTCTTAGCTTTGGCATATTGGGGATGAAACAACCCTTCTGTTTTCATCTCGTTTAAGTTTGGTGTCACATGAAATATTATTACTGCAACGATAAGGGGCAGCCATTATATTACTGACGAAAAGACTTGATACAAAAAGAGAAACTTCTAAGAATATTAAGCATTTTCATCTATTTCAGCTCCTGCGACTTAGTAATAACAAGCAAGAATATTTCAGGTGCTCCTAAATTATAAATTTTTGACACAATCAGCCCCTCGACACCACCATAGTCAAGATTGTCTGCTTCAAAGTCATCTATCCAACTTTTTGAAAATTTTAAAATATCTATTTCTGAATTTCGAACAAACTTTGCACCAACTTTCCAATAATCTTCTAACTTTTCAATTGAATTTGGAAACTTCATATCAATCTTTGCAGGCATATTATAAATAACAAAGGGAATATACTCAACAACGTCCCCAATCTGTTTCCCTATTGCCTTTCTCCATAGTTCCTTATAGTCAACTGAGAGTAGCTTCATGTTTGAGATATCTTCCCCATCATGCCCCTTCATCTTCATACCGTAAAGACGGGAGGTGGTGTCGGTGACGGTAAGTTCGTTATTGATTACCTCAGTTTGGATAGGTGTAGTTTTAGGTACATTGATGCCGAAAGTGATCTCACCTGCCTTTCCTTCAATATCTTCTGCTTTGACGGTTACATCATAACGCTTTGCTTCTGTTCCCAAGGGAACCTTCCACTCAAATTCTCCACCTGCCAATGCAGGGTCTAGCCACTCGTCAGTATCAAAAGGTTTCACATAGCGAACTCCTTCAGGAGCAGAAACCAAGCTATATGTTAGATCTCTTTCGTAAGAGGAAACGACGAACTTGATCGTAGCGCCGGGTACTGCACCTCGTAACTGGGTTATAGCGGGAGTAATCAACACTGGTTGGGCATCTTTATGAACTATGATCTCTTCTTTTTGTAATCCATTCAAAGTGCTATCTTCTGATACATAAGGGTCGATTTGGATCGTATAGTCAGTATAGCTATTATTGCCTGCATACAAATCGACAATAGACACGAATTCGCCAACACCTTGATACTCATTCCATCGGTCTGCAGGTAATATGATTTCCTTGTCCAGGCTTCCTTGCTTATCAAAGGCAACTCTATCTTCTCCTTTTAGATGAAGAGTGAATTGAACATCATGCGTAGGTCTTTGCATCAGCCTGATCAGTAATTGCCTGCTACGACCCAAGCCATAATGTTTTTTGGAATTATTACGAATATTGTAGACTATGGGATGGCTATCTTCTACTACGGTAAACGTTAAAGGTTCTGAACAAATATCATCTGAAATAACTTCTACCGTATGTGCTCCCGGATCATAAATGTGTAGTTCACCCCTATCCCTACTTATGGCAAACTCTCGGCTGCTTCTTTCCCAGCGTACATGATCACTGATTTCTTCTTCATGTCCATCACTATAAGTTCCAATGGCTTTGATCTTTCTTCTAATGATTTTTTTTTCTAATGTGAGAGTCTCTATATCTTTAACATCCGTTTCTATTCGTAAACTTTGGAGGGTAACGGTGTTTGAGAGACTCTTCTCTTTTATCAGTATCGATTTATCCGCGCCATAGAGAGCAGCTATGAACAGTAGATTTAGAATAAGTACCTTCCCTAATCCCATGCTTTCCCTTTGTTCAATCTGTTCTGATTGTATACCTTGCTAAGTTGACTGCCCTGTATAAAGCGACTTCATACTTCGGGATTCTAGGTATTTTTTTGTTTCTTAAGAGGTGAACCTGTTTTATAAGGAACCTTCCCTGATGGAACGACTTTCGAGGCATCTTCCAGATGGGTCTCCTGGTCATCAAAAAAGATATGCGCCCTGTATGCCTTGAGTATCTGGTCTTTGCTCAAACCGCCGAGGAAGAAGGCTTCGTCCACGTGGACTTTCCATGTCCGAAGCGTCTGTACGACTCTCTCATGTGCGGGCGAGTTTCTTGCCGTGACGATGGCCAGACGAATGGGAGAGCTCTCAAACTGCGACTGTAAAAATGAAAGGGTCTTGAGAAGCTTAGCAAAGGGTCCCTCGGGAAGAGGTTTGTCGACATTCTCTTTTTCATGCTCCAAAAATGCTTCCAGTCCCCTGCTCTTGTAGATACGCTCGGACTCTTCCGAAAAGATGACCGCATCCGCGTCAAAGGCGATGCGTATCTGTTTGCTCATATCGATCTCTTTGGGAGGAGCGTAAAGGATAGCTGCCGCACATCCGCTGTCTATCGCCAGCTGAACGTCTTCTTCGGACTTTGAGAGAAACAGGTCAACCGTAAAAGCTTCCAGATAGTCCGAAAGGTTCTCCCCTCCGGAAAAAGCCGCTCTGGTGATATCGAGACCGAAATGCTCTATCGAGTTAAAGACCCGAAGGCCCGTATCCGGCGAGTTACGCGACATGACGATGACTTCGACCAGCTTTTTCCCGCTCAGGTCATTGAGTTTCAAAAGGGCTTCGACCAGATGAAAGGCGGTGCCCTGTTTTAAGATATTCGCTTCATTTTCCAGCTGGTATTTTCTATACGCTTCCACCCCGTCATCATTAAAAAGATCGTTTTCCTCTTCAAGGTCAAAAAGCGCCCTGGACGAGATTCCGATGACCAGGCATTGGCTGAGATCAAGTGACATACTATTCCTTGATAATTTATATCAAACATCATAGCAAATTTGCTATAATTTCCCCATTATACAAAAGAGGATATTGAATGAAAGTACTAGATGCTGTTAAACCGGGTGTTTTACATGGAGAAGATGTTCAAAAACTGTTTGCGATTGCCAAGGCGGAAGGGTTCGCTCTTCCTGCCGTAAATGTTGTCAGTACAGACTCTATCAACGGAGTCCTGGAAGCTGCGGCCAAGGTCAACTCTCCCGTAATCATACCTGTCTCTTATACA
>CAXGZT010000219.1:0-3982 GCA_964014335.1 uncultured Campylobacterales bacterium
GCTACCGTCTTTGGCCTGATTGTGAGTTCTATCGGAACATATATGGGCTACTTTACAAGCGGAGGAGCTAGAGGGGTAGGACAGGCGACAATCCATGCGGTTGTCTATTCCGCAGTGGCTATCTTTGTAGCCAACTATTTTTTATCGTCTCTGTTTCTGTTTATCGGATGGTGATTTAGAGTCCCAAGGGTAGGGAGATTTTCAAAGAGAGAGAAGGGGTCCAGAGCCCTTCTTCGTTAAGAAAATAGGAACCCTCCCTCAGCGCGACGTTGATAGCGCTCAGGAGTATCACGGAAGTGCCGGACAGCTTGGAGTTTGGAGCACTCTCTTTTTCTACCGCTTCAGAAGTTTTTTTTCATGTTTTTAAAGTAGGCAAGTTGAAAAAGTTCATCTCCTCCGCCAAAGTTATGAAAACCATATCGGGAGTTTTCATGATTATTCTAAACACTTGACCTGCATCACGGTCATGATCATCATGACACTCGATACTAATAACCTTGCGTCCGTCACCGATGCCAGAAATGTAGGTTTGGGGTTTGATTGAGAACTTGGCAGTTGGGTTCTCAGTTGCATCCTTGATCTGTTTTTCTTCGTCACGGTTTGTATAGGCTAAAGAGCGTTTACTGTAAGGTTCTTTTTCCCGGACTCCGCATCGATGCTACATTTATCCGCACAGACTATCCTTGAGTTTTGACTATTTTGATGAATTTCAAAAACTTTTCAGAACTCACATCCAGTCAATCAGTTTGCTTACTTCGTTTACCTCATAACACTTAAGGCCGAAGCTATCGGAAGGTTTTTTCGCAATGAGTGCTTTGGAAAACTTATGCAAGGAAGACTCTTTCAGACGGGCGTCAAGCTGAAAGACTTCTCGAACATCGCCCACAAGGGAGACCTCACCGATAAAAACTGTTTCTTTTGAGATGGCCCGGTTTCTGAAACTGCTGATTATTGCAGCCAGTACAGCAAGGTCGGCTGATGTTTCAGTGATTTTGATACCGCCGGTTATATTGATAAAAACATCATATTGATTGAGCGGAATCTCGAGTTTACGCTCAAGCAGGGCCAAAAGCATATTGAGACGGTTGTTCTCGAACCCTGTGGCTTGGCGTTTTGGATTAGGTGCATGAGAGTCTGACACGAGAGCCTGTACCTCCAGGATGATCGGACGAGAGCCTTCCATTATAACAGTAAGCGCAGAGCCGGGTTGAGAGTTTGTCTTTGAAAAAAACTTGGATGAGATGTCTTTGGCGGAAACAAGTCCCTTCTCCTGCATCTCAAATACACCGATCTCGCTTGTCGGTCCAAAACGGTTTTTAAACCCGCGCAAAATACGCAGCTCCTGAGAGCTGTCACCCTCAAAGTACAAGACCGTGTCAACCATATGTTCAAGTATTCGAGGACCTGCGATAGAACCCTCTTTGGTAATATGTCCGATAATAAAGATGGCAATCTTTTTCTCTTTAGCGAGGCGCATCAGATCGAAGGTGATTTGGCGTACCTGGGTCACTGACCCCGGGGCGGAAGTAACAGCCTCGGAATAGAGTGTCTGAATGGAGTCAATGATAATACACTTATACTCGCTGTCAGACTGCTCCAGCATGACCTGCTCAAGCCGGATTTCACTGAGTAGAAAAAGGTTTTTATCATTAGCACCCAGGCGGTTTGCGCGAAGCTTGACTTGGCCTTCACTCTCCTCACCCGTAACGTAAAGCGTTTTCTTGCCCTGTTTGGCAATGTTTGAGCCTATTTTCAGAAGCAGGGTAGACTTTCCGACGCCCGGACTTCCGCCGATAAGGGTGAGTGAACCGGGAACTACCCCGCCGCCCAATACAAGGTCAAGCTCGGTATCGTCTGATGAAAAGCGCTCGACTTCAGTCTCCACAATTTCTGTGATAGCCTTCGCTTTTACAGCTCCCGTTGGAGAGCTTGCAGTAAGTTTGATGACGTCTTGCTGCTGTTCATTGAGCTCGATCAGGGAGTCCCATGCACCGCAATTAGTACATTTTCCCATCCATTTAGGACTCGTGAACCCGCAATGCTGACATTCAAACAGGGTTGATCTCTTTTTTGCCAAGGTAAATGCTCCTAGATTAGACTACGTGAAGTATAGTAGATAAAGAAGAGGTAGCGTCAAGGGATGGCATATTGTCATATTTTTTATTTGGACTCTTCCTCAATATAAATAGCATCCAGAAAATCATTCACAAACTCATGCTTATTGAAGGCGACCAAGTCATCAGGCGTCTCGCCGACGCCGATATAGATTATAGGGATCTCTAAGGCAAAGGCGATACTAAAGACCGAACCGCCTTTAGCCGTACCGTCAAGTTTTGTAATGATTATCGCATCAATATCTAACATCTCATTGAAGGCACGGGCCTGATCGATAGCCGAGTTTCCCTGGGTGCCGTCTAAGATAAGGATTTTGTCATGAGGTGCACCTGCATGAGCCTTATCGCAGATGCGTACGATCTTCTTCAGTTCATTTGAAAGATTGGTCTGTGTATGTAAACGGCCTGCAGTATCGATAATGACATTGTCAAAGCCTTTTGCCTTGGCAGAGGCGATGGCGTCAAAGGCAACGGCTGAAGGATCATGTCCTTGCTGTGTCGCAACGATTGGAACACCGATTCTGTCTGCCCATCGGCTAAGCTGCTCTATAGCAGCTGCCCTAAAGGTGTCAGCCGCCCCGAGCATGACTTTTTTCCCGTCATTTAGGTATTTTTGGGAGAGCTTGGCAATGGTGGTTGTCTTGCCTGCGCCGTTTACTCCGATGATGAGTTGAACCTTGGGCAAAGTAAACTCTTTCTCGTCATAATAGGCCCAGTTAAAACAGGCAAGAAGTTTCGACTCAAGATGTTCGCGCTTGACTTCATCATAAGGGATTTCAGAGAGGATCTTTTCAATGAGGTCGTAATGTACGTCCGACTCGAGTAGGATGTCTTCGAGTTCATCTTTGGAGATCTTCGCCTTTTTTTTTGGTATTACTGTCTTAATGGCGTCAGCGGTCCGGCTTAGGCCTTTTTTAAAGAATCCAAACATCCTGTGTTTACTTACCCAAGGCTTTTTTGATATCGCTCTCGATCATCTCTTCGGGAATGGCACCGATATAGTGATTGATATACTTTCCCTTATAGTACATGACCATTAGAGGGATCGGAAATCCTTGTCCGACTCCTGTTGTTGAAGCGATTGAGCGTGCCAGAGCCTGGTTGTCCTCGGCATTGGAAATAGAATATTTGGCACCGTAGCTATCAACAAAATTTTGTACATAGGAATTGGGCTTGTCTTCTTCAATGAGCAGTCCAATAATCTTTATGTCTTTGACATGCTTCTCTTGCAAAGAGCTAAGGTTGGGTGCAGCGGCACGACAAGGCGGACACCAGGTTGCAAAAATATCAAACAGTATCACCTTCTCTTCTAATCCCTCGACTTTGAAGTTGTTTCCCTCTTTGACAACGTTATACTCGATGTTTTGAAGGTCTTTAAGCTCATACGATGATTTTGATACAAGTGAGTTAAGTTTGTCGCTTTGAGATGAATCACTACATGCGCTAAGCATAAACACGGTACTGATGGCGATCGCTATATTTTTTAACGGCATTTATAAATTCCTTTGGATATATTGTTAAAATATTACTATATTTTTTGTACAAAGTGGGTAACAATGGACAGATTATATCCGGGATATTATAATATTAAGGCTTAATGTGAGTATAGACAAGGCATCATTCCGTAAACTCTGTATGAAAAAGCTCAAGAGAGCGACATCTAAGGGGAAAAAAACAAAAGAGTATAAGGTACGTTCCGTGCTGGAGCTTTTGCTCCGTGACATAGAGCCTAGCTCTATACTTTTCTATCTTCCCTTGGACTTTGAAGTTGACTTGAAACCGTTATTGCAAAATCAAAAGCGAAATATTAAAAAATGTTATGTACCATTTATGGTGGGCGAAAGTTTTAAGATGGTACCATACAGACT
>CAXGZT010000220.1:0-3953 GCA_964014335.1 uncultured Campylobacterales bacterium
TGTGGGTCTCGTGGGCTCGGAGATGTGTATAAGAGACAGCGTTATGGGATTACACCCAGATATTCTATAGGTTTTAGAGGATTTGAACCCTTTGTCCGAGCACGTTATTCTTATGAGACAGACCTTGGCCGATGGAGGTTTGAGCCGGTACAGACCTTTACCTACTCTCTTGACGAGGAGTTTTCAGAACTTACCGAATTTTATTTAGACACGCCTACGAGTGAGAATACACTCTTGCGGTTTCTTGTGGACAGGGGTACGCAGTCTTATACCAAAGGGATGCGCTATGACGGTTTTGTTCAGTGGTTCTACAGACCCAGAGAGTATGCGGGTCTGAGTCTGAACCTTGGGTTTAACGGAAGTACGCGATATGAAAACACCCTCATTGAGTCGGACCCGCCTCTGATAGAAAAGGAAAACAGGGTCTATAATTATCTTTTTTTACTTAGATGGCGGGAAAACTTTTGGAAAAAATGGCTTTTTTATGAGATAGGACCCGGGGTAAATTATCATGAAGAGCATGAGTATCGGCCAAACTACAATATATTTTTTGGAATCGACCTGTTTTTCGGACATGTTTGATACTACGCTTTAGCGACGGGGGCGTCGGCATTTAGTGCCAGAAGTGCCAGAGCTTTATGGTCAGCCGTAGAGAGAGCGAGTCCTTCTATCTCCTCACGGCTAAACCACTCATGCTCTTCGATGTAGTCATGATGCAAATGGACCTGTGCCTGAAGCTTGAAGTGCGAATAGGTGTGCGAGATGTTTCCCAGGGTCCGGGTAAAGCGTATCTCTTCATCTTGTTCATATTCACTAAATCCCCACAGACCATGTAGAAAGCGCGTTTCCCTCTGCCTTAGAGCAAACTTGTTTTTGTACTGATGGATAACAATATTTCTTTGGCGAACAGGCGTGCTCTTTTTGACTTTTTTCTTGGGATATTGCAGAGGATCGTAACGGCCTTTACACAGCTTTTCAAAAGGACAAAGTTCGCATAATGCTCTTTTTCCCGTACAGACAGAAGCACCCAGGTCCATCATCGCCTGATTATAATCATAAGGACGTGTTTGGTCAAAGAAGAGATAGGCCTTCTCCCATAACTCCTTATCCGAACAGGTCTCAATGGCAAAGAGTCGATACAGGATTCGTTTGACATTTGCATCCATGATAGGTACAGGTGTTTTATAGGCGAAGGCAGCGATGGCATGTGCAGTACTTTGGCCGATGCCGGGCAGGGCAACAAGTTCCTTTACCGTTAAAGGCAATTTGTCTCGGCATGCTTTTGCCGTTTTGTGAAGATTTCGGGCGCGTGTGTAGTATCCCAGCCCCTCCCACATCTTGAGCACGTCATCTTCGTGTGCATTGGCGAGCTCGTGCAAGCTTGGGAACCTTTCTAAAAAGGGGAAGTAAAACCTCTCGAGGACTGTTTTGACCTGAGTCTGTTGAAGCATGATCTCGCTAAGCCAGATCCTGTAAGGATCATCCGTGTTCCGCCAAGGCAGATCGTGGCGTCCGTTCGTCTGATACCATCGGTAAAGTAAGTCGTGGGCTTTTTTGTACATATGCAAGTCTAACAAAATCGGCTTTAAAGCCTCTCTAGGTTAAACTTCTCATATGAAATATGTCCAAGAGCATACCAGTCAGACACTAGAAGTCAAGCAGTCCAAGTTTATCGCTCATTTGATGCCCTTTACCCTTTTTGATGAGGTCTTGGCAGGGTTAAAAGAGGAACATCCCAAGGCACGTCATTTTGTCGTAGCCTGGCGCTATATCAACGAGTTCGATCAGATCGTTGAGCACTGCAGCGATGACGGTGAACCCAAAGGAACCTCGGGCAGGCCAAGCCTGGCTGTACTTGCAGGGCATGGGCTGATCAATACAGCCCTCGTCACGGTACGTTATTTCGGCGGGACAAAACTCGGTACGGGCGGTCTGGTACGGGCCTATTCGGATGCTTGCAACCTGGCGGTAGAGCATAGCCGTCTTCTCCCTTATGTCAAACTGGAAAAACATCTCTTTTTTGTGAAGTACAGCGATATTAGCCTTATCGAGCATAGAGTGGAAGAGCATAAGCTTCTCCTTGATACCAAGTCTTTTGATGAACTGGGCGCGATGTTGAGTGTCAGGGCCGAAGCGAGCCAGTGGGAGAAGTTTTATAAGGAAAACGGACGTTTGATCTGTATAGAAGAGTGATTCGTCCGGTGGAAAAGCGTGCTTGTGGATCTTCTTTATAGACCTTTAAGTAAAACTTAACTAAAATTGCACGAATATAACTAATAGAAGGACGCTTGATATGAAACGTACTTATCAACCCCATAACACACCTCGTAAACGTACACACGGTTTCCGTTCACGTATGGCTACAAAAAACGGTCGCAGAATCATCAATAGACGCCGCGCTAAAGGGCGTAAGAGCTTAACTGTATAAACCGTTTTGAAAGATTGAAACTCTCCAAAGAGTTCCAACTGGTTTATAAAAGAGGTAAGGCAGCTCATGCCAAGTCCTCAGTGCTCTTTTATCTCAAGGGTAAAGAGTACAAAAAAGGCTTTACAGCCAGCAAGAAGGTCGGTAACGCGGTTTTTAGAAACCGTGCGAAACGCAGACTTCGTGCACTTTTCTTAGAATTCTCCCCGCAAATGAACCCCGGTATGTATGTTTTTGTCGCAAAAGAAGCAATCAGAGACACCTCGCATAATATGCTCAAGGCAGATATTCAAAAAGCTTTGAAACGGGTAGGCGCAATCACATGATACGTAAGTCTCTGCTTGGTCTGTTGACACTCTACCAAAAGTTTTTTACCCTGATCGGCTACGGTTCCTGCCGTTATTATCCCAGCTGTTCCGAATATGCACGGTGGCAGTTCGAAAAAAACTCTCTGCACAGGGCTTTTTATTTCTCATTTGTGCGTATTTTACGCTGTAATCAACTTTTTAGAGGCGGAATTGATTATCCTGTAGTAAACAAACTAAATTGTAAGATTAAAAAAGATAAAATATCTCCGATTAAATATTGGTATGTTCCCAAAGGGAATCATAAGTACTATCTAATAAAAAACTTCTCTAAAGGTAAACCGTGTTAGAAAAAATGACTCCAAATCAGAGGTTAATACTGGCTCTAGCCGTGTCTTTCGCTTTTTTTATGGCTTATACAGCCATTTTCCCACCAAAACCGATCAACGATGAACAAAACGCTACTCTACAGACAGGCGGTGAAGCGGTTCTTGCTAATACAAGTACCGGCAGCGGTTCATCTGTTGATCTGGGGCATGATACAAGTGTGACAACATCAGTAAGTTCGGACAATACAGTCCTGGCAAGATTGAGCGGCCCGAACTACACGTTGACAATCGATACACTCGGTCGTATCGCTCAAAAAGAGATGCTGGAAGAGAAATTTGTCGACGAAGATACCGGGAATGCGAAGCTTGTGTCTGAAACAGGCGCCAAACCGCTCCATATCCGTTTCGCAGACAAGACACTAAATGACGAAGCGAAAAAAACAGCCTATACGAGTAATGTAAGAGAAGCAAACCTAAGCAAAGGTTCTGTCGCCATCACGCTTACGCAGAAGCTTTCACAGCTAACCGTCATCAAAGAACTCACTTTTTATGCAGACGGACATTATGATGTGAATATCAAGCTGAGTGAAGACAAGCGTTATTATGTCTACCTCGGGATGCATCCGACTTTCTCGGATAAGCAGATGATGGCGGTAGAAGGTGCGATGATAGATACCGGAGATCACCTGATAACGATCATTGAAGACGGTGATACCGAAAGCATGACCTCATATAACGATGTCAACCTTGCCTCATCATTTTCTCAATACTTCGCTTCCATCTTTTACGGTATTGGAAAAGATACAACGCTTAAGGTGGACAGAGACAGAGACGACAATCCGGTCGTCTTCATGGAAGGCATGCAAAACTTTACTTTCAATGGCTATATAGGGC
>CAXGZT010000221.1:0-3942 GCA_964014335.1 uncultured Campylobacterales bacterium
GATATGCCCCTGGCTCAGCTCCTGTTCAAGCAGTTTTCGTTCTGTACCGACATCCTGAATCGCTGTATCCAACTCTCGGTTCTTCTCTTCGAGTTCAGCTTTTGCCTTTTCCAAAGAACCCTTATCCGCAAGGAGGGCGTTTCTTTCATCACTAAGCTTTTTGTATAGATTTTGAAGACCCTGCTGCTCAAATTCAAGCTGTTTTATAGTTTTTAAAGCCGTTTCAAGCCTGAGACTTGTCTCTTCAAGCTCTTGCTGAGCCCTATGCATCTTTGCCGAGGCCTGCATCTTTTCTTGGGTAATCTCGCCGTGTCTTTGCAGAAGGCGCTCGTTTTCGCTTCTTAAAAACGATTCGTCACCGCCACTGCTTGCTGCGGAAGTATTTAACTCATCTCTAAGCCTCTCTATCTCCTCCATTAAATGAGAATTATCATTTACGCTCTCCTGGCTGTCGAGATTGCGTTGATGCATTGCGCTGTTGACTAAGGTCAAGGCGGAGTTCTCTTCTTTCAATACACGGTTTTCTTCACGCAACTCTTCAAGCTCTTCATTTTGGCGCTGGGAGTGAAGGGAGAGTGCTTCTTGATCGTCGTTGATACGCAAACGTTCAGAGCTTATATGGGAGTTTTGCTCAGTCAGTTCGTCATTCAGATTCTTATACTCTGTATTTTCGGCTTCAAGTTCGGACGTGGACCTTTTCAGGCTCTTCAACTCTTCAATTTTTTCACGAAGCTGAGCGCTTACGACAAGATTGAGTTCACGTAACGTCAGTTTCTCTTTTTCGTACTCTTCAATCCTTAAGAGCTGAGCCCTGTTCTCTTCTTCTAGCTTCTTTTGCAGCTCTTCTTTTTCACTACTTACAGTCTGAGTATTTTCATCAAGTTCTCGATTCCTGCTCTCTAAAGCGGCGATCTGACTTTCATATTTTTCAAGCTGTTCTGCAGCAGGCCATAAACATTCTGGATAATCTGACATTACGCTCCCCTTTTTAGGAGCTCCCAAAAGTACACGAGTCTCCTTCTATACGTCTAGGATATAACAAAAAAGTAAATAGAAACCTAAATCAAATCATTTCACAGTCTAAAAACAGACAGAAAACACTGCAAGCTTCAAATATTAGTTCAGCTTCTGTTTCGAGTCCGGAGCCGGTTCTGCGGTTGCATGAAGGTACTTTCAAACGAATAATGTAGGGGCCACAGCAAAACAGGTCGCCGCCATAAGATCAGGCACTTGGGTTAATGATTTCAGCCACTTCCAGTCCAAAGCCCGAAAGCCCGACAAAGTCTGTTTTCTTTGCGCTGGTCAAAAGACGCATATGTTTGACACCGAGGCTTTTCAAGATCTGCGCACCGATACCATACTCTCTCATCGCCGCAATATGATGGTTTGGCTGATTGATAAAGACCAGGACGCCGCTGTTTTGCTTCAGGTAGTTAATAGAGTCAATGAGTTGCTCATACTTTTCTGCGTTAGACAAGAGCTCAAGGTCGGAGACGATATTATGCACTTTTACATTTGCAGTTTCTCCCGCGTTATAAAAGACTATGGCTGTATGCTCTATACCTTCATGATCGGCGAATATGCTCTTTTTAACCTTTGCTCCAAAGAACTCGCACTCCTCTTCCTTTTCACTTTTGATCAGACTCTCGTTAGCCAGCCTGTACTCGACGATATCGGAGATATAAACAATTTTTTGATCGTGTTTTTTGGCAAAGATTTCAAGATCGTCGCGACGCGCCATTGTTCCATCGTCTTTCATGATCTCGCAAATCACGGACGACTCGGCCAAACCGGCTAAACGACATAAGTCTACCGAACCTTCAGTATGCCCTGTACGGACAAGTGTACCACCCTCTTTGGCTATCAGGGGAAAAATATGCCCCGGCTTCACCAGTTCACTCGGACGGCTTAGTGGATTTGCCAAGATTTTAATCGTCATGTCGCGTTCTGCCGCGGATATACCCGTCACCGCTTCTGTAGCATCCACGGAAACCGTAAAAGCGGTTTCATGCATGGAGGTGTTTGAACTCACCATAGGGTTAAGTTCCAGGTGTGCAGCGATATCGTTAGAGATGGCGACACAAATAAGTCCTTTTGCGTGTGTGGCCATGAAATTGACATGCTCCGGCGTTGAAAAGGTTGAAGCATAAACCAAATCGCCTTCATTCTCACGGTCCTCATCATCCATCATGATGACCATCTTACCTTTTTTAATCTCTTCAATCGCTTCTTGTACACGTTGTATTGGCGTCATATATAATCTTTTTTATTGTGATTATAGCCTATTCTCAAAGGATTAGAAAAATTATTGAAAATAATCCGGCTTCCGTGACATAAACTTGACAAGATTAAGAGGCATCTCTGATAGGGGACTAAGGCATATCAGTTTGTCGTATAAAAAACAGATGATGCATCCCTTCTCATTGAACAGTTCTTTAAATCTGCACTCCTGGTTTCATTGTTTTGATCCGCCTGTTAAGCAAAAGACTATTCGAAATATACTTTCATATTATAGTATTTACTTATGAAACAGAGATAAAAAAAAATAAGATAAATTAATAATAAGATATAAATAAAACAAATATATATGCTAAAATCAAACCAACTTTACCAATGGAGATGTTAGATGACGTATTTAAAATGTACTTGCAAGAGTGTAAAAATGCTTGCCTCTGCGTTCTGGGTGTCCGCCCTAGTGGTTTCAATTTTCTTTATGCCTGTGTTTTCCATTCCAATAGCGATTCTAGCCATGTTTCACGGGGCGTATTTAATGTTTGAGCCGATCCCTCTGCCTGTAGTCATAAGTTTTGTTTCTATGCTTACACTTTCAATATACATCCTCTATATGAACAATAACCTGATCCCTTAATCCAATGCAATAAAGGCTTTGCAATACGTAGAATATTGCAAAGCCTCTTTACTGAATGATAAACTTTGTGAAATAGACTTCTTCGATCTCACCCTCGTCAACAATTTTATTCAAATGGCCTTTGAGATTATCTTTTAACTTCATTTTTCCTTTTTCAGTAGAGAGTTCTGAGAAACGTTTTAAGCTCATCTCTTCGATAACTGCGTCACGCAAGCGAATATTTTTTTGCTTAAGCTCATCCGCCATATCTGTGTCGCTCATTTTCAAGCGTATTTCGACACGGACGAACTTGCCCGCACGATTATTTGTTGCCATATTGGTTGTAAAGTCTCCTAAAAAAAAGATGTCCGGAGCCTTATAGTCGACGCGGCCAGTACGAACATAGCCCAAACCTGTTTTAGGCTTTTGCTTTAGCGTTCTACCCTTAAAATTAAAATCAGAGTTGCTTACCGCATATATAATCAACACTAGTAACATGATCATTATAATGCCAGTAATGGCAAGTGCACGTATTTTGTTTATATTCATCCGGTAATTATAGCTAATCTTTAATCTTGCTCATATGATGCGGTGATAGAATCGTCTCAAAGAAGAAAAGTGACATATGACAAAGAACCTGTTTATCCTAAATAAAACTGGCTGTTTCATCTGTCGCCCTGCTCTTTTGTCCTCTCTGGGCACCGGCGTGAAAAGCTGATCTTAAGACGTAGATGTTGCGATCGCTTTTATATATTTTTTGTCTACAGGATAAAAACAGGAATGCGTTCACCAGCGGAATCTAACCCGCACTAAGCAGACTAGATCAAGAGAGCGAAGCTTCTCCGCTCTGATAATGTGGGCTTGACTAAAGTGGTGTAAGCGGCAGCTAGTGTTTGACTTCTCGTCCAAGGGTCTTCTCTACCGAGTCGATTTTCGTTTTCAGGCGGTTTGATTTTCCTTTTCGGATATCAAACTTTAACGACGAATAGACACGTTCACAGCCACTAAGACATTCATAAGCCTTTTCAACCACTCCCAATGCTTCTTTCATAGACTCACACTCGATAATAGTCCCCATAGGCGTCAATTGATAA
>CAXGZT010000222.1:0-3940 GCA_964014335.1 uncultured Campylobacterales bacterium
ATAAAGCCCTGTACTTCTTTGTACGGAAGGTTTTTTGCATCCTGTTTGTCCGTTACGAGGATAACATGGTAGCCAAACTGACTCTTAACGGGTGTTTTCGTCATCTCGCCTTTTTTCATAGCAAAGGCTGCATCATTAAATGCAGGAACCATCTGCCCCTTGCCAAAAAAACCTAGATCGCCGCCCTTCGGTCCGCTCGGTCCTGTCGACTTAGACTTTGCCACTTCGGCAAATTTTGCGTTTAAGGCACCCGTTTTAAGGCTTTGAAGCTCTTTGGTCACTGCCACTGCTTCCTCCTCTGTTTTTAAAAGGATGTGACTTGCGCGTACCTTCTCTTTCTCGCTGAACTCTTCTGGATGCGCTTGAAAATACGCCTTGATATCTTTTTCACTTACCTTGACCTTGTCAAACTGGCGTTTTTCCCATACTTTTGAAGCCAATTGAACTTTTACGCGTTCAAGGACCTTGTTCAGCTCTTTTTTGTACTCGGCACTCTCTAAAACACCCGTTTTTTTGGCATCCGCATAAACAAGTTCCTGAGAGATCAGACCGTCGACAACGCGCTGGCTCAACTCGGCTTTTTTTTCGGGAGGAAGTTCATTGAAACGACCTTGAGTTCCCTGCATAAGTACTTCTTGAACCTCGCTGTCCGAGATATTTTTACCATTTACTGTGACGACGGTCCCTGCGTAAACAGCACCGGCCGTTGCTATCGCTAAAATAACTTTTTTCATTTGTTTCCTTGTAGAATTTGTAATCTATTCATTTATTCTCAATTAAAGCAGTTTATTATATATGAAAAAACTTAATCTAAATCAATCGATTTCCAAATTAAGATGCTGTTTTAGGACCAGTTCCAATTTTGCACGTTCGAGCGGTTTTGGGAAGTAGTCATCCAAGCCGGCGCTTATGATTCTCTCCCTGTCGCCTGAGAGTCCGTGTGCCGTCAAGGCAATGACCGGTGTATGTCCACGGGAGTCGCGTTTATCGATCTCTTTTATCATGCGTGTTGCCGTGATGCCGTCCATTACCGGCATGTCTATGTCCATAAAGACCAGATCAAACCCTTTCTCTTTATCATAGGCATCAACCGCTTCTTTCCCGTTAACAACGCTACGGACCTTGAGCTTGTATTGCGAGAGCAGAGTCTCGATCAGCTTCAGGTTAATGGGGTTGTCCTCAGCCACAAGAACACGCAGGTCAAGCAACGGCTTTTTCGGTTTTTTTGCCTTAAGCTCAAACCGTTTCAAAAGCTCGGCCGGCACCTTTTTCCAGATCATATTAAGTGTTTCGTAAACCTTATGCGGCAGGAGCGGCTTAAGTAGAATATCATCCACTTCATTTTCTATCTCGGAGAACTTTTTTTCTAAAGAGGGATTGATCACCGGTACGATCTGAAGATTTCGGTAATGGGACCTGATAGAGTTTATCCGCGAAAGAGAGAGGTGGTCCGTTACGATAAAGACCGCATCGCAGTTTTTCAACTCTTTGTTGGCGAGTCCGTCGATCTCAACGACTTCGACGCCAAAACTTCCGAGATACTCTTTTAAAAGCTTTGAGTAGAGAATCGTATAATGCTCTTCAGCCCAGACAGCGACACGGGAGCCTTTCACAAACTCGAAGGAGCTCTCCTCATCCGTTTGATGTCTAATTGAAAAACTAAAACGACTCCCCTTGCCTACTTCCGTCGCCACCTTGAGCTTACTGCGCATCATTCCGGTCAGCTTGTAACACAGGGAGAGACCAACGCCCAAGCCGTCTTTTCCCCGACTCTGGTTCTCTTTTGCCGAAGCAAAAGATCTGATGATGGTGGAAAGCCTCTTATGCTCGATCCCTATTCCCGTATCGGCGACGGAGTATTCGACAAGTATCTCCCCTTTTTTGCCGATGTCCTTGGCGCGGATCTGGACATAGACCTGTCCTTTTTTATCTGTATACTTGATAGCGTTCTTCACCAGGTTTCTCAAGACTTTTTTGATCTTGTCACCGTCGGCCAAGAGCGCTTTGGGCAAAAGCGGGTCAATATAAAAAAGAAGCTGCAGGTTTTTGACTTGCGATTCAACATCGAACTCTGAAGAGAACGCCTCCATCAGCTCGATAAGGTTCACGCCTTTTTCATGAAGCTCTATCTGTCCGCTCTCAAGCTGTGCCAATTCAAGCAGATTTTCTACATTATGCATCATCGTCTGTGCAGACTGGGAGATAAGACTTACGTACTCTTTTTGAATCCGGTTTGTCTCGGTGTGTTCGAGCAGATCGACAAATCCTATAATACCGTTCATCGGTGTCCTGAACTCATGTGACAATGAACTCAAAAACTTCTGTTTGAACTCCTCGAAGTAGGTCTGAGCACGTTTCGCTTCTTCAAAAGCCGAAAGGTCATCGAACTGGGCGATAAAAAGCTCTTTTCCTTCAGCAACAGTTTCTTTTACTTTTACCCCGAAAAGACGCTCTTTACCTTTTTTATCGAGAAGCCTTACCTTGTGTTCTCTATCGGGTAGCGCTAGGACTTCGGAAAGCCAGGCAAAAGGCTTTGCGGAACCGAGTGTCTGCTTTGAAGGTATAAAAAGCTCAGAGATATCCTTATGTTTGTGACGGAACTCATCCAGACTCCTGAACGGCAGAGAGTTGCTGAAAGCACTGTTTGCGCCCACGACTCCGGTTTTTTTCTCGATCACGAGAACAATAGCGCTCTCAAGCTCCAATATCTCTTCGGTAAGTTTTGTAACACTTTGAGGCAAGTGCTCTTTCAACTCCTGCATAAGCGTCATTATCTGCCTATAAATTCAGACGCAGATGTTTTTGCAGTACATACTCCAACTTTTCACGCGTCAATGGCTTGGAAAGATAATCATCAAGGCCCTCTTCCAGGATATGTTCTCGGTCACCCTCCATCGCCAGGGCTGTCAATGCGACAATCGGCATATGGATCGTCTGATGCGGATTTCTCTGCTGCTTGATCTCCTGCGTAGCCAGTATCCCGTCTTTAATCGGCATATCGATATCCATAAAGACAATATTATACTCGTTTGACATACACAGATTAACCGCTTCTTCTCCGTCGCTTGCCGTCGTTACCTGCAGGTTATACTCCTGCAACAAGATCTTGATCAGGCGCTGATTGATAAGGTTGTCCTCGACGACCAAGGCCTTGATAGCATTCTGACGCGTTTTCGGCTCTTGCAAAACAGACGATGACTTGGGCAGACGCAGAATTTTCGCCAAGTGGTTGGCAATTTTTGACGGCAGCATCGGTTTGACAAAGGTATGGTCGATAATATGTGCCATCTTCGTCTGGACCTGTTCGCCCGGATTAATGAGCAGTATTGTCTTGCCGCGTTTTTGCAAGGTCGAGAGTTTTAGCATCCAATCCGGTTTCTCTTGTGAAGCCACAAGATAGATGAGATCTGCATCTTCGTAAATCTTCTCCTCAATCTCATTCACCTTCACGACATTCATAGAAAAACTGCGCAGGTACATCGTAAGCTGATTAGCATCCTCGACCCGGGACTCGTCCAGTAAAACGACCTTCGCCGTGCAGTTTTGGACAACCTGAAAAGATTGGGCTTCAGAACATGAAAAGTTTAAGCCGAAGCTGAACGCCGAACCTTTCTCGACCTCGCTTTGAATCTTCAACTCTCCGCCCATCATCTTGATAAGGCCGTGGGAGAGACTCAGACCGACACCTAAACGATTATCCGCTTGGTCGCCCGCTACAAAAGGCTGTGTGATCATGGCCAGATGTTCTTTTAAAATACCCTTGCCCGTATCCTTCACGCCAAAGCCGATCGTGCAGGTTCCGTCGTTATTGCGGCTGATGAGCTTGATCTCGACCGTGACCTTGCCTCCGCGTTTTGTGAACTTAAGAGCATTGTTGATAAGGTTGTTAAGGATCTGTTTGAGTTTACGAAGGTCCCCCGTCATATATTGAGGAAGTTTG
>CAXGZT010000223.1:0-3927 GCA_964014335.1 uncultured Campylobacterales bacterium
GATGCCGCCATCTGGGCACCTGCTTCCTTTCTTCCAGACGGCAGTCAAAAAGAGGGTATCTTATTCCTTGACGAACTCAATACTGCCGCACCGATGGTACAGGCCTCGGCCTATCAGCTTATCCTGGACAGAAAGATAGGCGAGTATACCCTGCCTGAGGGGTGGGCCATCATCGCTGCGGGTAACCGAGAATCTGACAGAGGGGTCGTCTTCAGGATGGCTGCTCCTCTTTCCAACCGTTTTATCCACCTGGAGATGGAGTCCAGTGTAGAGGATTGGAAGGCCTGGGCAGTAGACAGAGGTATAGATGCTTCCATCATCGGTTTTATCTCCTATCGCCCCGATGCACTTTTCACTTTTGATACCCAAAACGACAGCCGATCCTTTGCAACACCGCGTACATGGGAGTATGTCAATGAGGTCATTGCCTCCGAGCCCGAAGCCGATCTTCTTATGCCTCTGGTCAGCGGAGCAATCGGAGAGGAGCTGGCCGCTGCCTTTTTAGGCTTTCGCGTGGTTGCAGACGAACTGCCCGATGTCGACAGTATCATGGAAGGAAAATGTCTTGATGTACCGAGCGAGCCCTCCGCCCTTCATATGTTAAGTACGGCGCTGAGTCTGCGCATAGACCAGAACAGCTCTACCAAAAAGCTGAACAACCTTGTCGGCTATACACTCAAGATGCCCGGGGAGTTTGCCGTCATGATCGTTCAGGACCTCAGACAACGGGAGATAGAGCTTGACCACGTGGAGAACTGGACACTCTGGATGAAAAACTTCAACCAGCTTCTGCGTTAAGAGCAAAGATGAACTCAAACGACCTGCTTATCAAGGCGAAAAGCCGCTTAAGCGTCAAACACCCCTACTTCGGTATGCTCGCTTCACGGCTCAAGCAGGAACCCAAAGAGGAGATATCGGCCTATGCGAGCAACGGAGTCCGGTTTCTATACAATGAGAGCTTTATCCAAAGGCGCAGCATCGATGAGCTGATGTTTATCCTGACCAACTGCGTGATGCACCATGTTCTTTCGCATCAGCAGCGTAGGCTAAACCGAAAAGGAAACCTCTGGCAGTTGGCCACAGACTTTGCCATCAATAACATCCTCCATCAAAACGGCATGCCTATCCCCCAGGGGGCGAACTTCAACGAAGAGTATGCCAAGATGTACGCCGAAGAGATCTATGAACTGCTCAAGGAGGAGTATTACGGCGGTCTTGACGCCTTTGATGAAGAAGACGGTTTTGGAAATGAGCTCCCTGCACCCCTTGAGCTCAACTCCTCCGACACCAAGGAGCAAGATGAGAAAGCCTTCTCCTCCCTGGAGAGCATAGACGAAGAGCTTGATCCCCAGAGTGAATCCGACTGGGAATACGCCGCTTCTACGGCAAAAGAGATCGCCGCGCGCAAGAGTGCTACCCCTTCCGGCTTTGAACGGCTTGCCAAGAAGGTCAAGGCCAGCAGAGTGGATTGGCGTTTTGAGCTCTATAACGCAATCAATCGCCATATGCGCAACAACTACGCCTTCATGCCGCCTAACAAAAAGCATCTCTACAGAGGCTTTGCCCTGCCCTCATTGGCCAGTGACACGCTCAGCCTCTGTGTGGCCGTGGACTCCTCAGGCTCTATCGACGAGCACCTCCTGGGTGCCTTTATGGAGGAGTTCAAGCTCATCATGACCAACTTTCCCGCCGTCAAGATAGAGCTGATGATCTGCGATGCCCGCATCCATGCGCATTACACCTTCCAGGGCGGGGAAAAGCTGGACTTCAAGATCAAAGGCGGAGGCGGAACGGACTACAGGCCCGTTTTTGACTACATCGATATGAATCTGCCTATGAACACCATGCTCCTGTACTTCACCGACGGAGACGGATGGTTTCCCAAACGTCCTCCGGCTTACGAGGTACTCTGGGCTCTGTCACGGCCGGCCAAGGTTCCCTTTGGACGGCCTCTGGTGATCTTTAACCAGTAAGCCTTAAAGACCTCTGTGCAGATCTCATTCAAAGTGAGCTCTGCTCAGGGGTCTTACACTTTTAATCTAGGAGAAAAAATGTTAGTTACAAAGAAAGCACCGGATTTTACGGCTACGACCGTACTGGGCAACAACGAGATTATCGAGGAGTTTAACCTCTATGACAACTTTGGAGAAAACGGGACGGTCTTGTATTTCTATCCTCTGGACTTTACCTTTGTTTGCCCTTCAGAGATCATCGCCTTTGATCACAGACTAGAAGAGTTCAGTTCACGGGGTATCAATGTCATCGGTGTCTCTATCGATTCACAGTTCAGCCACTTTGCCTGGAAGAACACCCCGGTCAACGAAGGCGGTATAGGGCAGATAAAATACCCTCTTGTAGCGGACCTGAGCAAAGAGATATCCAAGTCTTATGATGTGCTCTTGGACGGCGGTGTAGCCCTCCGCGGTTCATTCTTGATCGACAAAGACGGGACTGTACGCCATGCTGTCATCAACGACCTTCCGCTGGGCCGAAACATCGATGAGATGATCCGTATGGTAGACACCATGCTTTTCACCAACGAACACGGAGAGGTCTGTCCTGCCGGATGGAGCAAGGGTGACGAGGGTATGAAAGCCGATACCGCAGGTGTTGCCGAATACCTGGCAAAACATGAGAATGAGCTCTAGGTCTGGGGTAATAAAGGAGCTTTTAGCTCTTTTTATCCTATCATACACAATTATGAAACCGGAAAAAAAGAGATCAATGAGCTCAAAGATACTGCATACGGTACTGCGCTCATTTCCCTCTATCTTACCGATGCTGACAGCCACTATCGGACTCGTCGAAGCTTTTATACAGGATCTGATCTCGGACAGAGTGCTGGGCCCGAACAAAACGCTTGCACAATGAGGCCCTAAATTGACTAAAAGGTGAAAAATGAGCACACAGACTACGATGCCCCCGCTTATCTACGGTACGGCCTGGAAAAAAGAGAAGACCAAAGAGCTTGTCATCCAAGCCGTCAAGGCCGGATTTCAAGGCATAGACACGGCCTGCCAGCCCAAGCATTATAATGAAGCTGGCGTCGGCGAAGCCCTTGAGGCCTTAGCAGATGAGGGTGTCAAACGCGAAACACTCTTTCTACAGACCAAGTTCACACCCCTTGGCGGACAGGATCCAAATAACACTCCTTATGACGAAGGAGCCGACCTGAGCAGCCAGGTCGCCCAATCCTTCGAGGTCTCAAAGCAAAACCTCAAAACCGACTACATCGACTCCCTTCTCCTCCACTCTCCTCTGTTTCCCTACAAAGAGCTGCTGAGTGTCTGGAGAGCCATGGAAACAATACATCAAAACGGCGAAGTTCGACAGCTGGGGATCTCAAACACCTATGATCTGGGCACACTGAAACGTCTCTACGAAGACGCGAAGGTAAAACCCTCCGTCGTGCAAAACAGGTTTTATCAAGAGAGCGACTACGACAAAAAGATACGCGACTGGTGCAAGACGCATGAGATCGCCTACCAAAGCTTCTGGACACTCACCGCCAACCCCCATATACTCCAAAGCCGAGAGCTTTTTGATCTCAGCAGAAAGTACGACAAAAATGTCGTTCAGCTCTATTTCGCCTACCTGCATCAGGTCGGCATCACCCCCTTGACGGGAACGAGTGACCTAGCGCATATGGAGCTTGACCTGAAGAGCTTTGATATTACTTTGGACCGTGAGGAGATTATAAAGTTAAATACGCTTTTTGAATGACCTTGATAAGATCAAAACCATTTTTCCCAAGCACTTCTTTTAAATCGATCTTTAGAAGCAGAGCCAAGGCTTATCCCAATCGGGTACCGCGCGCTTTAAAGTATGAACAGCAGAACAATCAACAAAGCAGACGCCAGACCCGCAAAGAAGGTTCTGATCTGTCTCTTATACACATCTGACGCTGCCGACGAAAGTGTCGGTGTA
>CAXGZT010000224.1:0-3901 GCA_964014335.1 uncultured Campylobacterales bacterium
TACACCGACACTTTCGTCGGCAGCGTCAGATGTGTATAAGAGACAGGTCCGACCGTTATCGGAGAGGTGAAGTGTTCACAGGTGATGTATGACACTATACGTGAGCGCGGCGGCAATGCCATCATGTATAAGACAGGACACTCCAATCTAAAGGTGAAGATCAGGGAGACTAATGCGGATTTTGCCGCCGAGGTAAGCGGACATATCTTTTTTAATGACAGATACTTCGGATATGATGACGCCATCTACACGACCTTTAGAATCTTGGAACTGGTGCACAGAGGCATGGATATCGATGCGGAAGTGGATGCCCTTCCGCAAGTCTTTTCGACAGAAGAGATCAAGGTCAAGACGACTGAAAAGGAGAAGTTCAAGATCATCGAGGCCCTTAAGAAAAAGCTTCAGGCACCACCGCCTGATTTTCCCGATATCAAAGAGATCGTCGACGTAGACGGAGTCCGTGTCATCTTTGAAAACGGGTGGGGACTGGTACGCGCGAGTAATACGACGCCGGTTCTTGTGACGCGCTTTGAATCTCAGGACCTCAAAGATGCCCAGCTTTATGAAAAACATCTTAACGCTCTGATTGCGGAAGCAAAACAAGCCGTGGCGGTTCAGCATGGCTGAATGTTTCTCTCAAAGAAGCCGTGGCAGTTTGACGAAGTCAAGTCTTTGGTTAAAAGAAATACTCTAAGGAAAAATTATGAAACAACACACTCTATTAATGCCGCTGGATATGCACCTGCACCTCCGCGACGGTATCATGCTCGAAAACATCGCCCCCCTCTCTGCTTATAGCTTTTCGGGTGCTATCATCATGCCTAATCTTGTCCCACCTGTCACGACAAAAGATCAACTTATCGCTTATAAAGAACGTATCTTGCACGCTGTCGGTGTAGAAACTGCGGATGAAGAGATGGACGAGTTCCCTGATACCGGCGGATTCGAACCCTATATGACGCTCTTCTATCAAAACTATGACAGAGAGTTCTTGGAAGACGTCGCCGAAGAGCTGACGGCGATAAAGCTTTATCCGGCGGGCATCACGACCAACTCCGAAGGCGGGGTGAGCAACTTCGACCTGGACGAGATGCGTCCGACACTCGAAGCGATGGCGGCACTGGACATTCCCCTGTGTGTGCATGGCGAGACAGACGGTTTCGTGATGGACAGAGAAGCCGAGTTTATGAATATCTACGATGCTCTGGCGACAAACTTTCCTGATCTTAAGATCATCATGGAACATATCACGACCAAAGAAGCGGTTGATATGTTGGACAGACATCCTAACTTGTATGCAACGATAACGGTTCATCATCTTCTTATATCTTTGGATGATGTTGTCGGCGGGATGATGAAACCGCATCTCTTCTGCAAGCCGATCGCCAAGCGTCCCGAAGACAGAGCCGCACTTTTAGAGGTGGCACTGAATGCGCATCCGAAGGTAATGTTCGGATCAGATTCTGCTCCGCATCCAAAAGACAAAAAAGAGTCCTGCGGATGTGCAGCGGGTGTGTTCACGGCACCGATCGCACTCCAGCTTTTGTGTGAGATCTTTGATAACAATGGAAAACTCGACAACCTTCAATCTTTTGTATCCGACAATGCCCAGAGTATCTACGGTATCTGTCCCGAGTTCAAGGAGGTTACCCTGGTGAACGAAGAGTTTAAAGTACCTGATAACTACAGGGGCGTTGTGCCGATGTACGCAGGTGAAACAATAGGATGGTCTATAGAGGATGTCGATTAAGGTACTGCTCTTAGAAGATGATCTTCTTTTTTGCGAAAGCCTGGAAGACTTCCTGGAAGAGGAGGGGTTTGAGGTCTCTTCCGTACATAATCCTAATCTTGCCCTGGATATTACCTATGAGCAGAACTTTGACCTTTACCTGCTTGACATCAACCTTCCCCTGATGAGCGGGATAGAGTTTTTAGACTCCCTTCGCCAAAGCGGCGACAATACGCCGGCCATTTTCCTGACCTCTTACCAAGACAAAGAGGTGATGAAAGAGGGCTTTTTAAAGGGGTGTGATGATTATCTAAAAAAACCTTTTGACCTGGAAGAGCTGCATATGCGTATCTTGTCGATCATGAAGCGTTACCGCGGAGAGAGAAAACAGTGTATCAATAATATCTGTATTGATCTGGAGCAGAAGCGCCTGTATAAAGACGGTCTTGAGGTAGAGCTCTCCCTGCGCGAGTTTGACCTGGTCTCTCTGTTCTTCCATAATAAGGACAAGGTCGTCACAAAAGAGATGATATTTAACAGCTTGTGGAGTGCAGACGAAGAGGGAAGTGACGGGGCGATACGTGTTTATATCAACCGTCTAAAGAAGATACTGGGTGCCGAGGCCTTAAGAAATATACGCGGGGTCGGATATATATATGAATCGTCATGATAAGTTAATACTTGTTTTTATCTTTATGACCACGGTCTCGCTTTCCGCGCTCTTTGCGTACAACGCTTATGAGGTCTTTCCCCTCTGGTTGGTGATGAGCATGACTCTGGCAGCTGGTTTCGTTATCGGTACGGGTTATGTCCGCCATCTGATCGAACCGCTTGAAAAACGCTCCAATGAGTTGGAACTTTTGAGCCGTCAGACACTGCATGAACTCAATCTTCCCGTGGCGAGTATCTCGGCGAATACGCAGATGCTTTTGAAAAAAGAGAAAGACGAAAAAAATATCAAGCGTCTTCAGCGTATAAACCAGGCCGCTTCAACACTGGAAACGATGTATAAAGAGCTTGACTATACGATAAAAAAACAGATTCACAGGCTTGAGCTCGAGGTCTGTGATCTGAAAGAGTTGATCGAAGAGAGGGTCGAGTCTTATAAGGAGCTCTTTCCTCAGATAAACTTTCACTCCGATTTAGAAAGCTCTAGTGTAAAAATAGATACAATTGGTTTTTTAAAGGTCTTAGATAACCTAAGCCACAATGCGGTGAAATATTCAAAGCCCGATTCGGTCGTAAAAATCGGCCTTAAAGATATGCAGCTTAGCATCGAAGACGAGGGTGTCGGGATGGAAGAGGATTTCTTTCTTCAGGCCTTCGAACATTATTATCAAGAAGACAAAGAGAACTCGGGGCAGGGTTTGGGTCTAGGCCTGGTCAAAGAGTATTGTGACCGTTATAAAATAAAAATTTATGTAGATTCAAAAAAAGACCAAGGTACAAAGATTATCTTGGATCTTTCTAGTAGGAGAAGTAATGCAGCCAGCTGAGTGGATAACAATGGCAGAGAGTGGTATCGATTACGGTGTGGTCGGTATATTGATAGTGATGAGTATATTGTCCTTATGGCTATTTGTCGAAAGAATTATGTATTATAAGACGATTGAGGTGAGTGAACATGAAAACAGGGACAGACTTGAGCTTGAACTTGCCAATAATGTCTCAACCATCGCGACGATCACCGTCAATGCTCCCTATATCGGTCTTTTGGGAACGGTTTTGGGGATTATGTTGACATTTTATTCTCTTGGAGAGACAGGTGCGGTAGACACAAAACAGATCATGGGCGGTCTGGCTCTCGCTCTTAAGGCGACAGCCATGGGCCTTATCGTAGCCATTCCCTCCGGAATTTTTTATAATGTATTGTTGCGCAAGATGGAACGTATCCTGGCGTATTGGGATATCGAACATAAAAACGGTCTGCAAGGTTAAAGGCGATGTCAATGAAACATAAGCCGATGGCATCGATGAACGTAATCCCTTTCATCGATATTATGCTTGTACTTCTGGTGATGGTCCTGACAACGGCGACCTTTATCCGCCAGGGTATTATTCCTGTCGACCTTCCTGATGCAAAGTCGTCTGACAAAAAGTCAGAGAAGAAGGAAGTAAGCATTTACGTCACTAAAAAAGGTGGGATATTTTTGGATAAAGAGCCTGTGGATC
>CAXGZT010000225.1:0-3897 GCA_964014335.1 uncultured Campylobacterales bacterium
GAGATCAATGTGGGTCTCGTGGGCTCGGAGATGTGTATAAGAGACAGGTCAATGAACGAGGAGAAGGCATCCGAGGAGACGGGCATGATATTGTTCATGATAAAGGATTTGATGTTGCTGTAGAAGGCATCAAAACTGGCGAGCGAGGTGGAGATGGAGAGAACGATAAGCATGACGGGCACAAGGGTAAAGAGCGTGTAAAAGCTCAGACTCGAGGCATAATAGGTGATATCTTGGTCAAATAAAGAGGTGAAATAGGTTCGTATGATCCGGTAAGAGAGTTTTATATGTTTGAGTTGCGACATAGCCATCCTTTGAATGAGAGCTATTATAACCAAAAATGATGAACGGGATCATACTCCCGTTTGGGGAGAGGGGCATAGGCGTTTAGCCTCGGATAGGGTGAGTTTTTTTTACTTGAGTCCCATTTTGTGAGGATTTAGGATATTGTTCGGATCGAAGGCTTTTTTGATCGTGTTGAAAAGGTTCATCTCTTCTTCCGTAAAGGCCATGCCCATATACGGCGCTTTGGCGATACCGATGCCATGCTCTCCGCTCAGGGTCCCCCCAAGATCAATGGTGGCCTGGAAGACCTCCTCTATAGCCTGGTACGCAATCTTTACCTGTTCAGGGTCGGATCCGTCTACCATGACATTGGTATGCACATTTCCGTCTCCCGTGTGGCCGAAGCAGGGGATGTTGACACTGTATTTATCCGCGATGGCATAAAACTTCTCGAGAAGTTGGGGCAGGACGGCACGCGGAACGGTAACATCTTCATTAAGTTTTTTGGACCCGTAGATGGAGAGAGACTGGCTTGCGTTTCGACGGGCAAACCAGAGGTCCGCGGCCTCAGCCTCGTTCTTGGCACGTTTAAACTCGGAACATCCATTCTCTTTGAATATCTTTTCAATGAGATCAAGTTGAAAGTCAAGGTCATTTTCAAGGTTTCCGTCTACATCGGTTACGAGGATAGCACCCGCTTCTACGGGAAGACCCTTGTTATAGGTCTGCTCAACCGCACGGATAGTAAGGTTGTCCAGGAACTCCATGGCTACGGGAGTAACACCGCCCGCCATAGTCTTGTAAACGGCTTCCATCGCTTCCGTTACGGTCGGAAAAATCCCCATTGCGGTTTTCGTCAGCTTTGGCTTTGAGAGGAGTTTAAGCGTGACTTCTGTGGTAACGGCGAGTGTACCTTCTGAGGCGATCAGAATACCCGAGATATTGTAACCGGCGACATCTTTAATCGTCCGTTTGCCCGCTTTAATGATATCTCCGTTAGGAAGTACCGCACGAATAGCCATTACATAGTCTTTGGTTATTCCGTATTTTGCCGCGCGCATCCCGCCGGCATTTTCGTTTACGTTCCCGCCTATAGTAGAGTAGTCTTGACTCGCCGGATCCGGCGGGTAAAAAAGACCGACCTCTTCTACGGCTTTTTGAAGGTCCATGTTGATGACGCCGGGCTGAACGACCGCGACCATGTTCTGCATATCAATCTCTAAGATCTTATTCATATGTCTTTCAAAAGCCAGAACGATTCCGCCTTCTGAAGGTATGGCTCCGCCGGTGAAGCCGCTTCCCGCGCCGCGGGGAACGATGATGATATTATTGGCATTGCAATATTTCAAGATATTGGAGATATCTTCCTCATGGCGGGGAAAAATGACCGCATCCGGTTCAAAATGTTCACGCGTCGCATCATAAGAGTATGCAATCAAGTGCGCCTTGTCTTCATAAATGTTCTCTTCACCCACGATATTTTTAAAATGGTTATAGTGCTTTTTATCCATCACTGAACTTCTCCTTCTTTAGACTCAAGTTTTTCTTCTTCCTGAACGGCTCTTCGGCTCTCTTCTGAAACAGGTTTTGCAGCTGCTAACGGGGAAGTTTTCTTGCTGGCGATGGCCTTCTCGCGTGACTTCTTGTAGGTCTGAATCCAAGAGTTCTCAGGGTTGTATTCGGCAAGAAGTTCAATATAGTAAGGCGCATACTCTTCCAGTTCACTGCTGCCGGCTCCAAACCAGTTCGCTTCGATATGGCTGACCCTGGTATAAAAGGGGAGCTGTATTTCATCCGTTTTTAAAGCAGTGCTTCTGTTTTGTAATATTTTAAAGCTGTGGCAGTCTACGGTTAGAACCGACTTGTCAAAGACAAAAGAGACAATACCTATGTTGTTGGCTCTGCAGGTATGGGAAAAGTCTTCCTTTAATGGAGAAGGATGACCATGCGAAGAGAGTACGGTCGCGAAGATATCGGGGTGTATCCATTTGCGCTCGGGATGATAGTCGGTTACCTTCTTATACGCGCTCGGGTTCGGGGAGATGAGAAGAGCCCTGTGGTAGTTGTATCCAAGGATGACTTCATCTCCAGCCTCCGGCACCCATGTTCCGCTAGGCAGGGCACTCTGTTCTAGGGCGCGAATAGGGAACATTGCAAGCGTCGTTCTCTCTTCCTCAACCTTGGTGACCTCCACCCAGGAGAGTGCGATCGAATGTGTCTGATCAAACCAATGAATAAGGATTCCGTACATGCCCCTCTGGGCACCTTCGGGAGTGAGGACTGTGAGGGTCTCTTTCTCTAAATCAACAGAACGCACAGACGTATGTACGGGAGCGCTGATAATGGCAAAGAGATGAGTTGCAAAAATAGTGATAAATAAAATGAGACGCATAGCTTCCTCTGTAATGTAATAGGGGATTATACTTTCTATACATTTAAAGGCTAATTAGGATTTAATTTTTCCTGATTTATTGCATGATAAGTGAAGATTGGATACTCTTTGCAAACTTTTTTAAGGCACTTATACTCATGAATAGAATCTTTTTGCTCCTTTTCTTGCCTTTTGTTTTGTTCTCATCCGAGGTTGAGTTTACAAAATGGAACAGCGGCGAATCATTTTTAAACTTTTTACAGAAGCACAACCTTCCGCAAAAAATATATTACAATCTTGATAAAAGCGATCAGACCATTACGGAAGAGATCTATGCAGGGGTCAATATTCAGATTATGCGCGATGCCAACAAGACGATAGAACAGGTACTTATTCCTATCAGCGAAGAGCTTCAACTGCACATCTATAAAGACGCAGAGAAATATAAGCTCAAATCCACTCCTATTGAGTATACAACAAAAGAAGAAGCCTTTACCGTCAGCATCGAGAACTCTCCCTATTTTGATATCGTAAAAGCCACCGGTTCAAAAAAACTGGCGCATCAGTTCGTGAACGCTTTTAAGAACTCTTTGAACTTCCGCCGCGATCTTCGAAAGGGCGACCGTTTGGTGATGGTTTATGATCAGAAGTACCGTTTTGGGCGTCCTTTCAGTATGCCTGTTCTTAAAGTCGCGATGATAGAGATGCGAAAGAAGAAACATTATATCTATCTTAATGATGATCATCGCTATTATGATGAAAAAGGCATTGAGGCAGAAGGCTTTATGTTAAACCGTCCTGTACGCAATGCACGGGTGAGTTCGGGGTTTACACTCAGACGCTATCATCCTGTCTTAAAAAAGTACCGTGCGCATCTGGGGGTTGATTATGCTGCACGCCCGGGAACACCTATAATGGCCGCAGGAAGCGGGCGGGTGATCTTTGCGGGATACACACGCGGTTACGGAAAACTGATAAAGATACAGCATAGCGACGGGTATATGACGCTGTATGCCCATCAGAGAGCCTTTAGAAAAGGGATGAAACGGGGGAAATATGTCAAAAAAGGACAGGTGATCGGATATGTCGGCAGTACAGGGCTTTCCACGGGTCCCCACCTTCATTTTGGCCTCTATAAAAACGGACACGCCAGAAACCCGGCCCGTGTCATCCGTATCGCGACAAATAAGCTCAAGGGCAAGAAGCTTAAAGCCTTTAAGAACTTGAAGCAGGAGTATAAT
>CAXGZT010000226.1:0-3895 GCA_964014335.1 uncultured Campylobacterales bacterium
ACACCGACACTTTCGTCGGCAGCGTCAGATGTGTATAAGAGACAGCCACCAGATCAATCCGACAATACTGAATAAGACAACAGGCGCGAGGTAAGGTCGTTCAGCGATGATCTCATAAGCTGATTTAATGGCCTCCCCGGCCATATACGATCCAAGACCTACAACCAAGGCCCACAGAGCCGAAGCAAACAGGTTTAGGAGGACAAACTTTTTAAGGTCATATTTTGTGATACCGATGGCCAAAGGAATCAATGTTTTTATCCCGTATACATATTTTTGTAAAAAAATGACCCATGACCCGTGTTTTTTCATCAAAATATGCGAAAGCGCCAGTTTGCGCTTATGTTTGTGCAGGTAGCCCATCACCTCCTTTTTATTATAGCGCCCCATATAAAAGAGGACCAGGTCACCGATGAAGTTTGCAACAAAGGCGACAAGGATGGAGGTCGTCAAATCCATATGCCCGGTATAGGAGAGAACACCTGCCCCCATCAAGGCCAAAAAACCGCCACCAAAGGAGTAGAGAAAGAGTATTAAATATCCGTATGTTTCTAAGTTGGTGAGCATATCTTCCATGAAATATCCTAAAAAGTCTTTTTGCAAGTGTACACACAAAATGATTTCAGTATAATAAAGTCATTAAAATTTTATAGGATCAAAATGACAATCTTTCAGATTATTATGTTGCTAGCAGCCGCTTTCTTCGCTTACCAAGTATATGTGCATATTCAAAATATAGATGAGGACAAAGAGCCGGTGTTTATGCAGGAGACGGAAGTGATCGAACTTCAGCCGACGCCGGACGAACTGATAGCAGAAGCCGACCAGGCCTATATGGATGGAAAACTACAGAGGGCTCAGAGTCTGCTCGAAGGGATTGTCGAGAAGCACCCCGATTTTGCCGAAGGGATGAACAAGCTGGCCTTTGTCCTGGCCAAGCAGGGTGATAAAACAAATGCCCTGAAATATTATAAGGCTTCTTTGGAGATTGATGCTGTTGATGACATGACGCATAACGCATTGGCGACGCTTTTGGCCTCTATGGACCGGCTTCAAGAGGCCGAAGAACATTACAAAAGAGCCTTGGAGATTGATAGCGATTATGAGCTTGCCTGGTTTAATTATGCCAACTTGATGCTTCGTCTGGAAAGACCGGAAGAAGCCAAAAAGATGTATCAAAAAGCCTTGGAAATCAACCCTGACTTCAAAGAAGCGGGTGAAGAGTTAGAGAAGTTGGGATGATCAAAGAACAAAAAAGTCTAGCCGTCATTATTGATGCAGACAACTCTCAGCCCTCTATCATCGAAGGCCTGATGGAAGAGATCGCCAAATACGGTGTTGCCTCGGTGAAACGTATCTACGGAGACTGGACAGACCTTAGACTCAAGGGGTGGAAGGCTCACCTTCTCTCCCACGGTATACAACCTATGCAGCAGTTTGGCTACACCGTAGGAAAAAATGCTACAGATTCTGCGATGATCATCGACGCGATGGACCTTCTGTATACGGATAAACTCGACGGTTTCTGTATCGTTTCCTCGGACAGTGATTTTACCCGTTTGGCACTGCGTATACGCGAATCCGGCCTGAGCGTGTACGGTTTTGGGGAAAAGAAGACGCCCAAGGCTTTTTTAGCAGCATGTGACAAGTTTATCTATACAGAAAATTTACGCAAAGAGAGTAAGGGCCGTACAAGCCAGAAACGACCGGCAAAAAAAGATGTACTAAAAGAGAAGTCACTGATAGAGATCTTGAAAAATGTGGTTGAAGATACCGCGGATGACTCGGGATGGTCATATCTGACCCATGTCCGTCAAACGATCGCCAACCGCCATCCTGATTTTGATTCGCGAAACTACGGCTACACGAAGATGCTTGACCTGATACGCGACTTGGATATGTTTGAAATAAAACAGGATGACCCTTTTTCACATGAGAAGGCCGTTTTTATCCGCTGTAAACGAGCGAAACGAAACTATTAACGGGCGGGGGAGAGAATATCCTTTTCCTTCAGGCCATATTTTTTCAGGATCTGATGCATCTCATGACTTCCCCTGAGCTTTTTAAGACCCATCTTTAAGAGTTCAGAATATTTTTTTGATTTGTAATTGTTCGGTGAAAAAGCGATATGAAGAGGATAGGTTTCAAAGCGCTTGATCGTTTTGAAAGGCATAGCTTTTTTTCGTTGATGGTAAAAGTACTTTATTGAAAGCTGGTCATCAATAAGGGCCGTAATCTTTTTGTATTTTAGTTTTTTCAGATTATACTTAAGCGTACCCTTTCCCGAGATAAGCTGAACCCTGCTCGCGTTGTTTTCATGTCTGCTTATATACTCGGAAATCTCATCATCATAGACATAGCCTTTGACCCCGCCGAGAACAAGGGAAGGAAAAGCATCTATGGAGCTGTATTCCCATTTCAGCTCTTTGCTGACAAGCAGAATATCATAAGAGTATGCCAGGGGTATTGTCGGAAAGATAAAGTCCGGGACCTCTTCCCTTGACGCACCGATGATCGCATCATATTTATGTGCACGCACACTCTTGACAGCCTTTTCCCATGAATCAGAAGAGATAAAATGAACGTTATAACCTATCTTGCCGAATACGGCAGTGACGATATCGATTAAGAAGCCCTGGTTTCCATTGCCGTCATCCGTACAGTTATAAGGGCACCACTCATCCGCGACAACAGTGATTGTTTCTGCTTTGAGCAGGCTGGCGAAGAGAAGAAGAAAGAAAAGAGCATATTTCATTTGGGTGTCTTGATGAATTTTAATTTGAGATATTATAGAATAAGAAGTGAAAAATTTTTCTTAATGATATGGTGGTACTTGAAATGAGTGTTGAAGAAATATATAAGATTCTAGATGGGATATCTCCCTTTGAGCTGCAGGAGTCATGGGACAACTCCGGACTTTTAGTAGGAGACTGGCAACATGAAGTCAAGCAGATAGTGTTAAGTATAGATATAGATGAAGAGTTATTGCAGAGCTTGGAGGAGGACACGCTTGTGATCACCCATCACCCTATCATTTTCGGCGGATTAAAACAGCTTCAATTCAACCAGTATCCGGCAAAACTCCTGCAGACCATGATGCAAAAGAATATTTCCAATATCGCCATGCACACAAACTTCGATCAAACCCATCTGAATGCGTATGTGGCAACCGAGGTCCTGGGATACGAGATCAGCGAGAAAGAGGGATTCGTCGCCTACTTGGAGGTCAATGAGAGTTTCGATGATTTTGCAAAAGGCATTGGAAAAAAACTGGGTCTGGAACAGATCAGGAGTGTGAAAAGTCATGAAACTCTCAAACGTGTGGCGTTGACGACGGGCTCTGGGGCTTCTTTAATGAAAACAATCAAAGCAGACTGCTTTTTGACAGGCGACATCAAATATCACGATGCCATGGAGGCTAAGACGATAGGATTGTCGATGATCGACATCGGGCATTTTGAAAGTGAGCGCTATTTTGGAGAAGTTTTGGAAAAAGATTTGGTAAATTTAGGATTAAGCGTTATAATTTCATCATCAAAGAACCCTTTTACCTACATATCATTCAAGGAAAACAATGAATAAGCACCTACAACAGCTCGTGGACTTGTCAAAAATCGATAAAGAGATCGATGAATTTGAACCGAAAATCGAAGAGGCAAACCATAAATATGAGACTGTGCTTGCAACCAAAGAGAGTATCTCAGCTCAAATCACTGCCTTAGAAGACGAGATCAAAGAAGAGCAGGTCAAAAAACAAAAAAATGAACTGCATCTTGCAGAGCTGACTGAGAAGTTAAGTGAAAATGCCAAGAAAAGTGCAGAGATCAAAACCGAACGTGAGATGAAATCACTTCAACTTGAAGAAGAGCTGTCTCTTATACACATCTCCGAGCCC
>CAXGZT010000227.1:0-3846 GCA_964014335.1 uncultured Campylobacterales bacterium
TTTCTGTGCAATCTCAAGGTAAAACATCGCCTTCTTTGTCGCCTTGAACCGCAAGGCATTTAGGGCTAAAAAGAAATATGATTCTGCAGTGAGGTCATGAGGTTCCAAATCCAAAAGGGATTCTTGCATCCTGTACATACTGCTGTCCGTAACCGTGTATTTAACGGCTTTGGCAAAGGCCTTCTCTTCTGCAAGCCGGTTTATCTTTTTCTTCGGAAGCCTGATATTAAAAAACTTGTGTCTTTTGTCATAGTCTATGGAGTTGTATAGATGCAGATAGTTTTTTGCCCCGCTTTCAAACAGGTCTGCTGCAAAACTGTCGCTGTTCATTAAAGAGATTAGCTTGCTCTTGAGGGCATCTTCTTTAGCCAAGGAGAGAGAGATTTTTTTTCTATGGATTTGGCTTAAGTCGATAGCGTCTGCAAGGCTTAGTCCAAGGTTGATACAAGAAGCGTTTTTTTCTCTCAGCAGTTCTTGAGTGTCAAGGCGTGAGCATTTATACTGTTCTTTTACCGCCGGATTGTCGGTTTTTTTCGCATACTGTGTGAAGATCTTCTCGTTATGCCCCTGAACCAAATCATAAGCCGCATCAGCAGCGGAGGCATTTATCTCTGTCTTCATATATTGCCAAATTTGGAAGTTGCGGACATGTCCGCTTGGACTGTTTTGAAGCTGCTCTAATGTCAGCTCAGCACATAAAATGAGAGGAAAGAGCAGAAGTAAGAGTTTTGTCATAAAGCATGAATAGCGGTTGTTATTAAGACCTGAACAACCTGCAAGGCAATAATAATGACCAAGGGGCTTAAATCAATCCCGTTAAACATAGTAGGGATGTATCTTCTCACCAGGCTATAGGCGGGCTGAGTAAGCCGGTAAAGAAGTTGGACAATCGGGTTGTAGGGGTCAGGCTTTACCCATGACAAGAGTGCGGCTATGATGATGACCCACATATAGATTAAAATCAAATTGTTTACTATCATCAGTAAACCAGAAATCAACTCAATAACTATATTCATTTTACAATCTCCGACATGTAGTTCTTAATCAGAGGATATATCTCCGCTAAGTCAGGTCCATGTTCCGCGCCGCTGAGAAGAAGACGAAGCGGTTTGAAGAAGTTCTTGCCTTTTAATCCGCTCTCTTGCATGATGTGCGTTTTAAAGGCATCAAACTCTTCAAAAAACGGTGCGTTTTGAAGGACCTCTTTCATCTTGGTTGCCGGTTCGGAAAACTCTTCGGGAATACTTTTTTCAGAGAAAATTGCGCTGATCTTTGTTCGCAGCTCTTTGGTCGTCGACGCCTCATCCAGATAGATTTTAGCAAGCTTTCCGATGTCCTTGTCGGCAAAACCCACATAGCGTGAAAGTTCGACATCATCCAGGTTCTGCAGATGTTTCTTGTTGATAAAGCGGAGCTTGTCTATATCAAATTTTGCTGGAGCCTTTGAGATCTTGGAAAGATCGAACCAGCTCAAAGCTTCTTCTAGCGTAAAGATCTCTTGCGGAGGCTTGTTTCCGATGAGTATCAGATAGTTGATAATAGCTGAAGGGAGGAAGCCTTCTTCAAGAAGCCATTTGACGCTTGAAGCGTCATCGCGTTTGCTCATCTTTTTGCCGCTCTCGTTCAGGATGATAGGCAGGTGAGCGTACTCGATCTCTTTGGTGTAATTCAGTGCAGCACGCACAGCTATCTGTTTTGGCGTATTCGAGACATGGTCTTCGCCGCGAATCACCATGGAGATATCTGCAATCATATCGTCTATCGCACAGGCGAAGTTGTAGGTGGGGTTTTTATCTGCCCGCAGGATAATGAAACTGTCTATATCTTCCGGAGAGAAGCGCATTTCGCCCTTTATGGCATCTGTGAAACTCACATCCACGCTAGGTTTGCGCAAGCGCACCGTGAAGGGACACTCGTTATCAATAGTCTGTTCCGGGGTCAAGAAGAGACAGGCATCGTCATATCGGTATGCTTTGCGATCTGACTTGGCTTGATCACGTTTGGCTTCGAGTGTTTCGGGTGCGCAAAAACAGTTGAAAGCGATCCTTTCATGCAGGAGTTGAACTCCCATTGCACGATGATATTTCAGGTTGGCACTTTGATAAGTCACATCCTTGTATTTTATCCCGAAAAGGTCTAAAAGACCGATGATCTCCTTGTCTTTACCCTCAATATTACGCTCCTTATCCGTATCTTCGATTCGGATAATCAGATCTTCATTTTTTTGAACTGAAAGAATATAATTAAAAAGGGCAACACGAAGATTTCCAATATGCATATCTCCCGTAGGGCTGGGTGCAAAACGTAACATTAAAATTCCTGAAATATTTTTGGCAATTTTAACATAAACTATTTTAAAAACTGTAGAGATACACAGAGAAAAAAGATGTCATTATGATTTTGTTTGTTGAAGACGGTGCTCGTAAAATATAGTTTGAGGCATACTTGTTTGATAAGAGTTCTACATAAAGAAAGAGGAGTTTAAATGGTGACCCCAAGGAGATTCGAACTCCTATGGCATGGATGAAAACCATGAATCCTAACCATTAGATGATGGGGCCTCGGGTACAACTTGAATGTTGTGGCGGAATTATAGTTTTCCTATCCTTAAAAAATAATAAAATATTGTAAAAGGTGTAAAAAAGTACTTTCTTCGCTAACTATGATAAATTTTAGTTATAATAATTTCATGAAACAGTTGGAACATTTATATACCGATATTAACACCTTAAAACTTTTTATGCAAGAAAATAAGCTTACGGGCTCTGTCTCCATACAAGTTTTCACTCGAGACAGATCAGATGCTCAGATGATTATGCAGGGTGTTCAGTCCATGAATAAATATGCGACAATCAATGCCGTCATCTCTTCAAGTTTCGAGCAATCTATGTTGCAGTTCACCAAGCTTCCGGAAGGGACGGAAGTGCTTAGGCCGGTCAGTTCCTCGGAGTTTGACTTTTTTAATTCGGGCCCCGTTGTTATTTTTAGACGTGAACCAAATGAAGATTGCTGGGCCGTTACTCATGTGACAAAGAGTGTCTCACAGTGGGGGTATGAACCTGAATTCTTCTCTGGAAATGCAGAGGCGGTAAAAACTGTCTTGCATGCAGACGATTTGCAGAGTATAAGAGAGACTCTGAATGAGAAGCTTGAAGCTGGAGAGTCTAGGTTCAACCAGCAGTACCGGATCTACAAGAAGGACGGAACGGTCGCCTGGGTCTCTGATTATACTCAGGTCATTCGTAATGCGAAGAAGGAACCTGTTGAACTAATTGGCTACCTTGTGGATATTACGCAAGACAAAGAGCACGAAGCGCTTTATGCAGGGATCATTAATACGACTGTTGAAGGTTTTTGGCTTTTAGACTCTGATCTTAAGATCATCGATGTCAACTACTCCTTGTGCGTCATGCTTGGATTTACAAAAGAAGAGATGATAGGTAAAAGTCCTTTTGAGTTTATTGATTCCGCAGATCAGGACCTTTGTCAAATACAGGCCGATTGTATCGACGAAGTTTCGAGCCGTGTTTATGAGATAACGTTCAAAACAAAGCAGGGCGGTACACTCTATACGCTTGTTAATGCTACTACGATGTACGATGAATATGGAAATGTAAAGACTTTTGCCTTTATGACGGATATATCCTCACAAAAAAAGACGGAAGATGAGTTGAGAAGTCGGCAGGATGACATAGAAGAGTTAAACAACTCTCTTGAATCTAAAATCACGCAGGAAGTGCTTAAAAACCGTGAAAAAGACCAGATGATGTATCAGCAATCGCGCCTGGCCTCGATGGGAGAGATGATAGGAAATATCGCCCACCAATGGCGGCAGCCTCTCAATAT
>CAXGZT010000228.1:0-3845 GCA_964014335.1 uncultured Campylobacterales bacterium
CTCTTTTAGTTCATGGAAACGATATGTCCGGAACCTGCCTTCCATGCCGGAAGCCTGGGTAGACACGGCCAAACGGCTCAGAAGCGATTTTTGTATGGCTGATTCAAAGGGTACGGTCTTATCCTATACAAAAGCCCTGGCGGCAACGATGATGTTCACGGGTGCTATAAAAAAGCACCAAGAACAAAACATCGGTATCTTGATGCCGACGACGTCTGCAGGGGCAATTGTCAACATGGCAAGCCTGATGGCCGGTAAAACCGTTGTCAACCTGAATTATACGGGCTCTTTGTCCGCTTTGGCTTCGGCGATCTCTATGGCTGAGATCAAAACGGTCTATACGGCAAGACAGTTTATTGCAAAACTCAAGGCAAAAGGCTTTGATACGGATGCGCTCTTACAGGGATGTAATATTGTCTATATGGAAGAGTTGAAAGCAGAGTACTCAAAATTAAGTAGATTGACGACACTGCTCTTGGCGAGGATTCTGCCCGCTTTTATGCTCAAAACTCTTTTTATGAAAAGGGTAAGCAGTGATTCCGTGGCGGCTATCTTGTTCAGTTCAGGCTCAGAGGGCGAACCAAAGGGGGTCATGCTGACGCATCAAAACTTCATGAGTAATGTCAAGCAGGTCTCTGATGTACTGAATATGAGGGATGAAGACCTTGTTCTGGCTTCCCTTCCGCTGTTCCATGCCTTCGGTCTGACGGCTACGACATGGCTGCCGATGATAGAGGGTCTGCCTATGGTCTGCCATCCCGACCCGACGGATGCTCTTGGCGTAGGGAAGGCCGCTGCAAAGTTCAATGCGACGGTGATGTTTGGGACCTCTACTTTTTTCCGGCTTTATACCAAAAACAAAAAAGTACATCCTCTGATGTTCGACTCTCTGCGTATTGCGGTCTCGGGGGCTGAAAAACTCAGCCCTGATGTTAAAAGGGCATTTCAGGAGAAGTTTCAAAAAAATATCCTGGAAGGATACGGGGTGACGGAATGCGCTCCTGTGGCAAGTGTCAACCTTCCTGACGTATTGGAGAGTGAAGGTTTCACTGTACAGGTCGGAACGAAAGAGGGGAGTGTCGGGCTTCCGCTTCCGGGTACGGCCTTCAAGGTCGTTGATCCACAAAGCATGGCAGAGTTGGAAGCGGACGAGGATGGTCTGATCCTAATCGGCGGTCCCCAGACGATGAAGGGCTACCTCAAAGATGAAGCAAAGAGTGCCGATGTGATGACGGAGATTGAGGGGGCTCGCTGGTACAAAACAGGGGATAAGGGTCATATCGATGCGGATGGCTACCTTTTTATTGTTGATCGCTATTCGCGTTTTGCCAAACTCGGCGGGGAGATGGTCTCGCTGGGGAGTATTGAAGCAGAGATCACGGCGTATATCAATGATGCCCACGTCGACCTCTCGGCGGTAAGCCTGCCTGATGATAAGAAAGGGGAAAAAATCATCTTGCTGGTTCAAGGGTACGGGGCCAGTGAAGGGTTGAGAAAAGGCTTGATCGAATCAGGCATGAATGCCTTAAGCGTGCCGAGTGAGGTCTTCGATGTTGAAAAGATCCCAAAACTGGGAACCGGCAAAAGTGACTTTGCCGGTGCAAAAAAATTGGCTATGGAGTTGACAGATGCTGAGTAACAGGTATAAGAATATTTTTAGGGTCACGCAGGAGCGCCGTGTCTTTTTCGAGTCGGACAGACCCGAACAGATATGGAAAGAGGTCGTTGATAAAGATGCAGAGGATATGAAAAATCTCTGTCAGGCAATGAGCAGACTCGTTTATGATGTCGGTGTGCCAAAATGCTTGGTGCATCTAAGCGCAAAACTGCTTTATGCAGCAGTATATAAGAAGCGGGGGCATTATACCAAGGAGAGCGATTATCTCGCTTCTAGGTGCCAGGATATGTCCGCGTCTTTAATGGCCTTTTTGCAAAGACAATATACCTTGGCACATATGGGATGTTCGGTCGTGATGGCATGGGATGATAAGAGTGAGCAGATGTTCTGTTTTCGAAGTCTGGACTGGAAGGGTGCGGACGATATCGCGCGTTCGACCAGACCTTACAGTTTCGTCAACGCCAAAGAGGAGGAGGTGGCCAAGGTCGCCGGAATAACCGGTATGGTCGGCGTACTGACGGGAACTAAAAAAGGGTTTTCCGTGGCCATCAATTATGCACCCTGGAAACGCTCTGCCAGATTTAAATCCGATCCGACCTTTCTGATCCGCCAGCTTCTCGAGGATGCGTCGATTACAGACTATAAAAGTGCACAAGAGCGGGTCAAAACCTGGGAGGTCGGTTCACCCTGTTTTATCAGCCTTTGCGGGGTCAGCAAAGGCGAAGCCTGCGTGATTGAACTTGGAAACAAGGGCGGAGTTCATGTCCGCGAGATGGGAAAAGAAAACTTTTTGATCCAAACCAATCATTATAATCTTGATACCTCGCCTTTTACGAAGCATAATGAAGAACCTTACGAGGTAGAAATGTCCGAAGAACAGTGGTATGAATCGGAACTGCTACGAAACTCTCAAAAACGTGAGAAACTCTTAAGAAAGCGTCTGCAGGAGAGTTCGCTGTTACCCATGCAAGAGAGGATGCTAGAGATATACAAAGAGGTTCCCGTTTTGAACTGGGAAACAGCACAATGGGTCTTGATGAAGCCCAAGAGCGGGGATATTGAAGTCTATGCCTGCGTGGATAGGTAGCTTGTAGTAATACGCTGTCTGTGTATTGAAGGTATGGGCTGCTTTTATTCACCTTGATGCTCTTTTGCATAGGTGCTGCTTATGCATCAACCAGAAAAGCAGGCCCCTCCTAGCTAAGATTACACTATAATTACACGAGATTAATCATACACTATACAAGAGGAAAAACAATGGCACTTAACAAACCAAAATATACGCTTTTCAAAAATACGACCTACGCCTTGGCCGGACTGGTGGATATTACAAAGAACGAGTCCTCGTTCAAACTTCAGATACTTCTGTTTTTTGTGATGAATATAGTAGCATGGTTCCTGCCCTTGGCCTTCCACCTGCAGGTCATTCTCTCCTTGTCGCTTTTTATACCGATAATGGCGGAGGTAACGAACTCTGCAATAGAAAGGGTCGTGGATCTGGTGACGTTGGAATATCATGAACTGGCAAAGCGTGCAAAAGACGCCGGGGCGACATTGGTTTTTCTTAGTCTCATACTTACCGGTGCGATCTGGGCTTCTGTACTGTATATAGGCTTTATCCAATAACAAAGAGCTGGTTATGATGTCAGCGGCTGTCAAGACGGGGAAGCATTGACCTTGTTTGAACGTAATATGCGTATTGAAAAGAACCGCGGCGTTTGGTATCGGTCTGGATATCGCCAAGCAGGTGTCTCTGCGTTACGGCATCAAAAATGAAATAGATTCTAAGCCGAATATGGGTACACTTTTCGCATTGATTTTACCATAATGTTATAAGGATAGTGGATGGCACATGTATTGATTATCGGAGCCGGTGGAGTGGGACGTGTCGTCACGCATAAGTGTGTGATGAACAAGGAGACCTTTACAAAGATCACTTTGGCAAGCCGCCGTTTAGAGAGTTGCAAGATGATACAAGAGGAGCTGCCTGAAGGCGCAGTCAATATAGAGGAGGTGGATGCAGACAATACCGAGGAGCTCTCGAAACTTATCTCACGCATTGAAGCGGATATCCTCGTGAATGTAGCGCTTCCTTACCAAGACCTTAGCATCATGGATGCCTGTCTGATGACAAACACGCCCTATCTCGATACGGCCAATTACGAACACCCTGATGAGGCGAAGTTTGAGTATAAAGAGCAGTGGGCCAAAGACAAGGCCTTTAAAG
>CAXGZT010000229.1:0-3808 GCA_964014335.1 uncultured Campylobacterales bacterium
TCAAAGTTTTGCAAACTGTAAGAGATGTAGCACGTACTATTCCAGACTACAAGGGTGAGACTTATGAAAACACCTTGGCCGCTATCTGTTTAACTGAAAGCAGCGCCGGAAAGAACATCATCGGTGATTTTAAAAAAGGGATCATCATCACAAAGGCTTCTTTGGGTACGATGCAGATTCAAGTGGCAACGGCACGTTACATCGCCAAACGTATCAAAAGTCTAGAATGGATCAACGGTTTGAGCGATGCACAAATCGCGAACAAGCTGCTTACCGACGTCAAGACATCGGCACAGATCTCAGCCTATTATTTAACGATTTTGAAGAAAAAACGTAAACACTATTTTAATATGGTAAGCGGCTACAACGGCGGGATGTCAAATAACCCCTATTACATCCGCGTAATTAAAAACATGAAACTTTTAAACAAATACGTCAAAAACGGAGAGTTGATTTAACATTTTTAAACAAAACTACTTTTAACAACAAAGATTCCCACTTTTCCCTCTCTTAGTGTATAATACAGCAATATCACAAGCGGGGGCTTTATGCGTTACTTATTTATCCTACTTCTTCTTTTTACTTTTTTACATGCCGACAGAATCTCTCTCAATACGATGAAAAATGAAAAACGGGTTGCTTATGTCATCGGCAATGGTGATTATGACGAATCACAGATAGATGATGCCACCGAGAATGCACAAAAGATGAAAGCATTTTTAAAAAAGCATGGCTTTGAAGTTACCTACAAAGAAGACGCGAGCAAACGCGATATCATCAAGGGTTTGCGCAGCTTTAATTCCGACATGCAGGCAAAAGGGGTCGCTCTTTTTTATTTTAGCGGCCATATGATACAGGTAAAAGGTAAGAACTACCTCATTCCCATAGAGGCGTCCATAGAGAGTGACTACCATGTACTGTATGAGGCGATAGAACTTGATGCTATAGTAGGCAAGATGCACAAAGTCGGAAACCGTCTTAATATCATCGTCATAGACTCCGCCTACGAGAACCCTTTTGGCGACCGTTTTCGTGCGAAAAAAGAGGGGCTGGCATCATTACAGGCAGACAGCAATACGGATATCATCCTCTCGGCGAAACCCAACTCGATCAGAAAGCCCTACCCTTTTACACAAAAACTCGTTCAGATTCTCTCCCTCAAAGGCCTTTCCAACAAAGAGGGGTTTCAGACCTTTAAACAACGTTTAAAACATCCCTACCCTCAGGTATCAGACCAGGCGTTTTTCTTCAACCTCCCCGATAAACTCGAGGACAAAGAGGAGAAATTATGGAAAACGACATTAGGAGCGGGTTCTTTGGCAGCCTACACCGGCTATCTCAAGAAATATCCCAATGGAAAGTATGCGGAACAGGCCAGTCTGGATATAGCAGAAATAAGACTCAAAGCGGATGAAAATCTTAAAAGACAAAAAGTACTTGAGCAAAAAAGCATCCGGGAGACAGAGGAGAAAGAAGCGTCTGAAGCTCTGAAAAAAGAGCAAAAGGAGCGGGAGATGGCAGAACGGCTCAAAAATGAGGCTGAAGAAAAAGCGCGGAAGGAAGCTGCCCTTGCCGCGGCACTAGAAGAAGAAAAACGCTTTGCCAGAGAGAATGCGCGTTTTGTCGAACCGGTCATGGTCCTGATCAAAGCAGGAAGCTTTCAGATGGGTTCGGACCAAGGAGATGAGGATGAGGCTCCCAGGCATAAGGTCACCATAAAAAATGATTTTTACATCGGGCGATATGAGGTCACCAATGTCGAATATATAGAGTTTGCACAAGCGACCAAGAGAAAACGCATGATCCCGCCGAACTGGACGACAGATATGCAGCCTGCCGTCGCTGTCAGCTGGGATGACGCTACAGCCTATGCGGCATGGCTAAGCGATTTGACAGGCAAGAGATACCGTCTGCCGAGCGAAAGCGAATGGGAGTATGCGGCAAGAGCCACGAGTGAAACGCGATATTATTGGGGGGACAGAGATACGAGCCATAGAAAGGATGCCTGGCGTAAAGAGTATCCGGACAATGCCCATGATTATGCCTGGATCAAGACCAATGCACAAAACGTAACCCAAAAGGTCGGTTCCAAAAAACCTAACGCATGGGGGCTTTTCGATATTATAGGAAATGTATGGGAGTGGTGTTCTGACAGCTATACTGAAAACTACAATACAGCTGCACATGAGGAGAGCCTAAAGGTCATTCGCGGCGGATCATGGTTTTCCACACCCGAAGAGATCACGCTATCGCACCGCGGCTCAAACGTAAATGATTTTACAAGCTATAGTATCGGTTTTAGGCTGGTCAGAGAAAAATAGTATGAGGAAAAAAAATGATTGATTTTAAACTCAAGTTGATATTGACTATTCTCTCTTCACTGCTCTTCTCTCTTATTTTTATCATGCTTGCCCTTGTCCTGCCGACAGGCTCTTCGCACAGCGTCGGCACACAAAAAGAGGCAGCGCAAACAGAGTTTGAGAAGATGTCCAAAGGAATACGGGAGGGGTTTAAAAAATAGTCCTCTTCCGTACCCTCGGGGACTTCCCCTCTTCACGTCTAAAGCAGCTCAACCTGCTAAAAGGTATATCCATATCTTTCAAACACGGTTTTTGCTCTATCGCTAAAGATGAAATCATAAAAAGCCTTATACTCGGCATTGTTCTCACTCCCTTTTAGCAGAACGACTCCCTGCTCTATGGCTCTGTAAAGCGCCGGATCTACCGGAGCCCAGTTCACGTTCTCTTTATAACGGCTCATCCTTGAGCCGTAGAGTGAGGACTGTGCGACTATCCCGACTTCGGCGGCGGTAAGAGCGTATGAGACCGTTTGGGAAACCGATTCGGCATAGACCAGTTTTGCCTTAATATTCTCATATATCTTGGCACTCTTCATCGCTTCCACAGCAGCCCTGCCATAGGGAGCCGTCTTGGGGTTGGCTATAGCGATTTTTACGACCTTCTCATCTTCGAGGAGCCTGATTCCTTTGCTGAAATCCCGTTTTCTCATACTTAAATAGGCCAGGGCTCCCTGAGCGTAGACCAGAGGTTTGCTCACCGCAATCTTGTCCCTATAGAGCGCTTCGGGGTATTTCATATCCGCAGCCATGAACATCCCGTAGGGCGCACCGTTTTTGATCTGCGCCGTCAGCTTTCCGCTGCTTCCCAGAGTCACTTGTACTCTCGTCTTCGGATTGCTCTTTGCAAACTCACTCCTGAGGGCTTCGACGGCATAGCTGACATTGGCTGCTACGGCTATCCTGATCTCACCCGCTGCCGCTGGAACTCCTATCAAAAGCAGTATCCATAGGAGCTTTTTCAGACTCACTGCTGCAGAGATGATGCTGGTTCGGCTCCGTTCCCGTCTCATATAATCTCCTGTTAACTCTACGCTCCAGCTGCTAAAATCATATCTTTTCATCTGTGCAGTCAGTTATGCGAATACCATTCCGGCGAGTTTTTCGAATTTTATCGTTATATATACAATTATATAACGTAATTGTCGAATTACACCCTTATCTGATGCCTTATAGAAAAAAAATGTATGCTGATGTAACAATTTGGCTGAGGCTATCTCCTGAAAACATCACTCTTGCCAATACACTTTTTTGAAAGGAAAGAGGATAAGGCTTCTTCAAAAGGGTCTATGAAACTGGAGCCATTCCAGTCTCATCTCTTGCTCGTCTTAGTATATTTTATATATCTTCTCTTTCTGACAGGTCCGTTTGATGCTTTCACCGGCGTGCGATGCGAGGCCAAGGAAAAGGCTATAGCGATCTTCTACGCTTCGATTCAAAAGCGACAACAGC
>CAXGZT010000230.1:0-3788 GCA_964014335.1 uncultured Campylobacterales bacterium
GGATATTGCTTCGGCCACTAGCAATGATCGGGCCTTGCATATGGCCTTGCATACTCTGGAGAACATGGTTAAGGGTGGGATGTATGATCTTGTTGAAAGCGGATTTTGCCGTTACTCTACGGAAGAGACTTGGCTTATTCCCCATTTCGAGAAAATGGCCTACGATAACGGTCTGCTGAGCGAAGTCTATCTGCATGCCTACAGGGTGACTCGAAACAAGACCTATTTAGATATTGCGAGAGACACCCTTTCGTTTATGATAGACAAGATGAGCGAAAACAGGCTTTTTTACTCTGCCAGCGATGCTGACTCAGACGGTATTGAGGGAAAATACTTTATGTATGATTATGATGATGTACTAGGGCAACTTACCCGCAATGGTTTTGATCGAGCCGATGCTGAAGAGATGTGCAGGTATTTGAATATTACGCCATCGGGAAATTTTGAAGGCGGCAGTATTGTCAGACTTGATCAAGACAGGCCTGAAACCTATGATAAAGCGATACAGGTATTGTCTGGGATAAGAGAGGCAAGAGAGTATCCTTTTATCGATAAAAAAGTCATCACCTCATGGAATGCCATGGTCATAAAATCACTCTTCTTGCTGGCCCGGTACGATAAGAGGTTTTTAGAAGATGCCAAGCATAGCCTTGACGCACTATTGGAAAAGCTCTATATCGACGGACGCCTTTATCACACAACGATGATCAACGGGGAAGCTAAGGTCAGTGCCTTCTTAGAAGATTATGCTTATCTGAGTGTTGCCCTTATACAAGCTTATCAGACTACCTTGAACAATGAATACCTTTTATTGGCACAGCTCTTAAGCCATAAGGCCCTGGAAAATTTTTTCGAGGGCGGACGTTGGTACTTCTCCAAAGGAGAGTTTGTCATGGAAGCGGATATAGGTGACAGCTCTTACGCCGGTTCTGTCGGTGTCATGATCGATGCGCTCTTATCCTTGGGTATTTTACTTGATGAAAAGTATCGCCGTTTTGCTTTTATGAGTTTGGAATATTACTCCTCACAGCTGGTAAAAAAGCCCGCACTTTCGCCTTACCTCTTTGATCAAGCCTTGCGCTACATCAAAGGAGACCGTCTCATAAAAGGAAAACGCTCCTCCCATGAACAACTTGAAGCATCCTTCTTGAAACTAAACTATCCTTTCATGCTTCGTTCCTTAAGCTCTGAAGAGGAGACTCTTTTATGCGGAGTAGAGAGTTGCTATACCAGGCTGAGCCCTGACTCAGACCTTGCTGAAGAGTTAAACAAAACACTCTAGGTCATTCACACGAAGGCTTTTACACTTTTTTAATCATACCCGTTCTATAATGAACTAAGATGCCTAAAAAGAGCAGGAGTACTCATGGGGAACAAACGAGATATGATTAATGAGGATGTAACTGATCCGGCTGAGATAGAAGCCAATGTTCATTACGACAGACGGAAAAAATCAGATCAGCAAAGAAGAGAAGAGAAGCGGCATGAACAGGGAAAGAGTAAGCGACTTCCCGTATGGATAAAGGAAGAGGTCCTTGAGTATGAGAAAGAGCTTAAGAAACTCCAGATTGAGCTTTTAAAGATGCAAAATCATATCAAAGATAAGGGGCTTAAGGTCATGATGATCTTTGAAGGGCGTGATGCCGCGGGCAAAGGGGGTACGATCAAACGGATCACAGAGCATCTCAATCCACGCGGTGCCCGAGTCGTTGCGCTTGACAAACCTTCCGATACGGAAAAGACCCAGTGGTACTTTCAGCGTTACACTCAGCACCTTCCCGCTGCCGGGGAGATCGTGCTCTTTGATCGAAGCTGGTACAACAGAGGCGGCGTAGAGCCTGTCATGAACTTTTGCACCCAGGAGGAGCATAAAGAGTTCTTGCACGAGGTGCCTGAATTTGAACGTATGCTTGCCAATTCAGACATCATCATATTAAAGTTTTATTTCTCTGTTTCAAAGCAGGTACAGGCCAGCCGTTTTAAGGCGCGAAAAACCGATCCCTTAAAGCAGTATAAGCTCTCTCCCGTGGATGAAAAGTCACAAGGGATGTGGGACAAATATACTATTGCAAAATATTCGATGCTGCTTGCTTCGCATACCGCCCACTCGCCCTGGACTATTATCCGTTCAGATAACAAGAAAAAAGCGCGTCTCAACACAATAAGGCATATTTTAAGTCATATTGAGTATCCTAACAAAATCAAAACGAAATTTCTGAAACCTGATAAGGAGATCTTGATTAGCGGAGATGAAGAGATCAGGATTATGGAGAACAGCATGTCTTTGAAAAAATATAATAATGAGGAGGGATAGTAGATGAAAAAAGCACTCTTGATTTTAGCCATCGGCCTTGCTTTGGGTACAGCCTTTAGCGGTTGCGAACGTAATGACTACCAGCATCCGTTGCACCGGAACAACTAAGGCCTAGAGGCTTTAGTTATTATACAAAAGAGAGGATTTCTGCTTCTATATTCTCTTTATCTATGACCGTTGATTGTGTCACTTTCTTATTAAAGAGCTCACTTATCATAGACGGGATTTGTACGCCTGCTTCAGCTGAAATTGATTTCAGAGCATCAATATCGTGCGTATCCACTTCGCCCGTAAGCGCATTTGCGATGGTTGGCGAGAACTTCGTCCACTCAGCTGTTGAATAAGCAATCGTCTTGATTTTTTTAGTCGCACAGGTATCATTGGCCTTAAAACATGTTGCCGTATGCGGGTCCATCAGATAACCCTTTTCAAAAGCCTTCTTAATATAGACCTTGCCCTCGTCTCCATTACAAAAATCAGCAGAAAAGACACTCTGCAGCGTATAAAGCTCATCCGAAGAAAGTTCATAGGCATCTCTCTCTTGAAGATCCGTCATAAGCTCTTTAGTCCGCTTAGAGCCAAACATATCAAACAAAACGCGCTCAACATTAGATGACTTCAATATATCCATCGCGGGAGAGGTGGTAGAGACCACGGATGAATCCCTCAGGTCATACTTGCCCTCGTTGATAAGCCGGGTCAAAACATTGTTCTCATTTGAGGCAATGATAATCTTCTCAACAGGAAGCCCCATCTTCATCGCATAATATCCGCCCAGAGCATTTCCAAAGTTTCCACTTGGTACATTCAGGTAAACCTTTTCGCCCATTACGGCCTCACCCTGACGGATCAGTTCAAGATAGGAGTGGATATGATAGATAATTTGAAAAATGATACGGCCAAAGTTCACAGAGTTCGCCGCAGATAAAGAGATATGGTCCTCTTTTAGTTTAGCCTTGAAACTGTCCGAGTCCAGAAGTGTCTTGAGTGCATTTTGGGCATCATCGAAGTCACCCTTAATGCCGATAACCTTCAGGTTCTCGGCATCTTCTGTCACCATCTGAAGACGTTGGACGTCTGAGGTCCCTCCTTCAGGGTAAAGGCATGCCACTTGAACATTGGCACGGTTTTTAAATGTCTCTAAGGCTGCCGGACCGGTGTCACCGCTGGTTGCCGCTAAAATAAGGTAGTTTTCATCCCGTTTCTGCGCTATTGACGAAAGCACGATTCCAAAAGGCTGAAGCGCCATATCTTTAAACGCGCGCGTAGGACCATGATAAAGCTCGCTGACATAGAGGTTCTCCTTGACCTTGACGACAGGAACAGGGTTTGTCTCATCGTCAAAGCTATCATATAGTTCCAAAGCCTCGTATAAAACAGCTTTGTCGATATCAATATTAAAGGCACGGAGCATATCCATAGCCATGACCTGTCTCTTATACACATCTCCGAGCCCACGAGACCCACATTGATC
>CAXGZT010000231.1:0-3749 GCA_964014335.1 uncultured Campylobacterales bacterium
TACCCCGACACTTTCGTCGGCAGCGTCAGATGTGTATAAGAGACAGGTACAGTACGGGGTGTCTGATTCACTCGAGGAGATGATAAGGTTGTCCGATGAAGCGCTCTATTATGCAAAAGAAAATGGCAGGAACCGGGTGAAAATAAATACCGACACGGTCACGGAGTAAAGGGAGAAGGGGGTTGCATCACCAAACGATCTTATGTTCAGGGTCTTCAGGCTTTTTTTCTTCGGCAAAGGTGATGAAGTCTATAGTAGCATCATAGGCATCAACAGCCCCCTCTTTGAGCTCTGCAAACCCGACGAGATTCTCATCACAACTCGTATGATAGTAGCCGCGGGCATCATAGTACTCCCTGCAGTCATTATAGTAGCTGGCAGAAATCCCGCGTTTATTCATACAACCGCCAAAAAATAGAGTCGTAATAATTAAAAATATGATATTCTTGTACATAAAAACTTCCTAATATAGACTAAAGAGCAAAAACAATACCAAGAAGGGCCACCATGAGGGTTATAGATATCTTTAAAACAATTTGTACGATTCCGCATTGTTCTCATCAAACTCAGGAGTTGAAAGAGTATATTCTCCAAGAAGCTAAGCGTTACGGATACGAGGTTACTACGGACAAGGTCGGCAACATACTCTGTTCCCGTCCCGATGCCAAGCTGATCTTGCAATCTCATTATGATATGGTCTGTATCGGCAAGGCCCCTGACTTGGAACTGTATGAAGAAGAGGGACACCTCAAAGCAAAAGAGAGCTCCCTGGGCGCAGATAACGGAATCGGTATGGCCATGATGTTGGCGCTGATGGCTGATAAAAAAAACGTATCCTGTCTCTTTACGGCTGATGAAGAGGTGGGACTCGTCGGTGCGCAGGGAATAGAACTCCCTATCAAAGAAAAGTTGATGCTTAACCTTGACACGGAAGAGGAGGGCCATGTCTATATCGGGTGTGCAGGCGGTTCGGACATCATCGCGACAAAGGCTATGCATAGAAAGAAGATCGACGAAGAGGTGAACTCTTATGAGGTCATCGTGGATCATCTGCCGGGCGGGCATTCCGGAGTCGATATTCATAAAAACATCCCTTCGGCTTTGAAAGAACTGGCTGCTTTTTTGGTGCATATACCGCATTATCTTATCGAGATTGAAGGAGGGGAACGAAGAAACTCCATCCCTAAACGAGCACGGGCAGTCATCTCTGTCCCGTTGGGTGTTATACTCGATACTCAGCTGGATCAAGAGAGGGACCATCTCGCCGGTAATATAGAGATAAAAAGGCTTGGAAAAAGCGAAGAGATGATGATAGACCAAGGGCACAGGATAAGTGAGATGATTCATGCCTTTGCCCAGGGTGTCCGCTCCATCAATAATGAGTTGAATATCGTGCAAAACAGTATTAATCTTGCCCTGGTGCAGAGCAGTGAACAAGAGGTCAAAGTCACCCTGAGTGCAAGATCCATGGACAGTGAAGAGCTTTTGCACCTTGTGGATGAGACCGTCTGCTTTTTCAAGGCCTTTGACTTTATGGTCAAGAGTGAAGGAACGTATCCTGCCTGGAAACCGGAAGTCAATGCCTTTTCCAAGCAGGTACAGTCTATCTGCAAAAGGCATTTTGAAAGGGTGGACTTTATGGCGATTCATGCAGGCCTGGAGTGCGCAATCTTAAAACAGTATGCTCCTCATCTGGATATTGCCTCTATCGGTCCCAATATCTCTAACCCCCACTCTTCACGCGAATCTGTTGAAATCTCTTCCGTGCAGAGAGTCTTCTCGGCCTTGGAAGAGATTGTAAAGGAGTGCTCTTGAAAGCGTCTGCTCTGGCCTTTCTCCTTCTGCTTAGCAGCGGCTGTACCGTCATCGGAGCAGGTGCCGCATCGGCTATGGGGGGAACCTACTATATCTCAGGAGAGATAAAGAGCTCTTACCCCGTCTCTATTTACCACCTTTATAAAGTCTCCCTCTATACGTTTAAGGAGGAGGGGATGAAGGTCCTGTCTGTTTCAAACAGCAAAACAGATGCAGATATCGTGGCTGAGTTTCAAGACGATACGCGCGTAAAAGTGCATATATATTACAACAAAGAAGGATATGCGACCATAGGCGTGCGTGTGGGTATTATCGCAGATGAAAAACGCAGTAGAGAACTGCTTGCAAAGATGGAAAGATATATATAGACTCTGTTAGGCCGGTTTAAAACTTTTCGTAGTTTTACAAAACAAACCGTGGTAGTCGCGAAGCGATGTTTCAGGCGAAACCGCATAAGCAAGTTTACGCCGGTTTAAAACTTTTCGTAGTTTTACAAAACTCCTTCAGAAAACATTCGCTGTCGCACTTTGGTCTCTGGGCCGTGCAGATATAGCGTCCGAAGAGGACCATGCCCTGGTGAAGCTGATGGAGGTTTGTCTTGAACTTTTTGGCCAACTCTTCTTCCGTTTTGAGTGCCGTCTTGGCATCACTGAGCCCCAGACGGTGAGAGACCCTAAAGACATGCGTATCTACGGCCATAAGATTGGCCTTGGTATACTCGATCATGACGACATGAGCGGTTTTTTGACCGACACCGGCCAGAGTTACAAGCTCTTTTTCATCCAGGGGTACCTCTCCGCCATAGACTTCTACAAGCCTTTGGGCCATCTTGATGAGGTTCTTCGCCTTGTTATTGAAGAATGAGCAGCTGTTCAGCAGCTCTTTGAGGTCATCGAGGTCTGCATTTCCCAGACTTACAGGGTCAGGATACTTCTCAAACAGGGCTGGGGTGATGAGATTTACCCGTTTGTCGGTACACTGCGCGGAGAGGGCTACGGCTATGACAAGCTCAAAGGCATTCGTATAGTTGAGCTCGGTAACCGCCTCATCATAGCGCTTGACGAACTCTTCCTTGATACTTTCTATTTCTTTTTTTGTTGCTTTTTTCATGAATGCAAGTTTAGCAAAGAGTATCTGTGTAACCCTTAATTTGTAAACATAGTCTTATCTTCGAAATATACGGCTGTTTTCAACTCTCTTTTAATTATAATATATGATAATGACCTGCTTTTTAAAACAAGAATTATTTAATAACCCTCGGCTCACAAAGGAATATATATGGCATCACTTTTTTCATGGTTTAGCGCTAAAACAAAGCACCGGGGGCCGACTGCTTCTATTACCGCATCGATGGAAAAAGATGGTTATGTCTCCAAAGAGCTGTTTTATGAGATACTGGACCTTGAAACGAATGCTATTTTGTTTTTTACAAAAGACGATGGTTGGGTAGGTGCAAACAAGGCCTTTTTTAACCGTTTTGACTTTGACAATATTCGGGACTTTCGTCAAAAACATGAGAGTATCCGGGAACTGTTTATAGAAGAGTCGGAAGAGGTCTTTACCGAATACGACAAGTCCTGGTTGGACTATATTCGTATTCATAAGGAAAACGGATACCGTGTCGTATTAAAGGACAAGGAGGGCAGGGATATCCCCTGCCGCGTAAAAGCGAGAAAGATCCGTCAAGGCGGCAAGGACCTCTATCTCCTGGAACTGGAAGATATATCCGAGCTGGAAGAAGCACGAATGAAGACCCAAGAGGTGGAGCGCCTTAAAAGCAAGTTCCTCTCCAATATCGGACATGAGTTCAGAACGCCGATGAACGGTATTCTCGGTTTTATCGAGTTGATGGAAAAGAACAATGCCGACCATCAGCAAAGTGAATATCCTGTCTCTTATACACATCTCCGAGCCCACGAGACCCACATTGATCT
>CAXGZT010000232.1:0-3738 GCA_964014335.1 uncultured Campylobacterales bacterium
ACCGACACTTTCGTCGGCAGCGTCAGATGTGTATAAGAGACAGGTTAAAAAGAGGGACGGGAAACGTCTCAGAGCCAGGGTTGTGAATCAAAACCTGGTCGAAATAGAGTAAGAGAGAAAGATGCGTAAAAAAGTCATTATTGCCATTAGCGGTGCCAGCGGAGCACATATCGGTTTTAATGTTTTAAAGATGCTTCCCGAAGAGATGGATAGGCACCTTGTCGTCTCCAATCATGCCAACGTAGTCCTCGACAAGGAGACCGATATTAAACAATATGAAAACAGTAACATCGGCGCTTCTATCGCCTCGGGTTCATATGGCGCGGATATGATGATGATCACGCCCTGCAGTATGAACACCCTGGCCAAGATTGCCTGCGGCATTGCGGATGACCTTATCACCAGAGCGGCCTCCGTGATGATAAAAGAGAAGAAAAAGCTTCTACTTGCCCCCAGAGAGATGCCCTTTTCTGCCATCGCCCTGGAGAACATGCTCAAACTGTCCCGCCTGGGCGTCATCATCGCTCCTCCTGTGGCTGCCTATTATGCCGAAACAAAGAGTATTGACGAGATGGAAGACTTTTTTATCGGTAAGTGGTTTGACCTTTTGGAGATAGAACACAACCTATATAAACGATGGAGTAGCGAGTGAATAAGATTGCTTTATATCCCGGGACATTCGACCCTATAACCAACGGCCATTTTGACATTATCGCCCGTGGCCTTAACCTGTTTGACGAGATTATCGTGGCGGTTGCCGATTCTCGTGACAAAAGACCTCTGTTTAACCTGGAACAGCGTGTAACAATGGCCAAAGCGGCCACTGCCCACCTTAAGAATGTCAAGGTGATGCCTTTTGACAACCTGACCGTAGAGTTTGCAGCCCAGCAGAATGCAGCCTTCCTGATCCGCGGACTTCGCGCAGTAAGCGACTTTGAATATGAGCTTCAGCTTGGCTACCTTAACAACTCTCTGGACGCGAACATCGAAACCATCTACCTTATGCCGAACTTGAAACATGCTTTCGTCAGCTCCTCAATCGTCCGAAACCTGCTTAAGTTCAACGGAAAGACCTCCCACCTTCTTCCGGCCAAGGTCGAAGGGATGATCAAAGAGATGAACGCATGTACATTGTTGTAGAAGGCATCGACACCTGCGGAAAAAGCACACAGATAGAACTCCTCGAGAGAGCTTTTCCTCAGGCTATCATCACCAAAGAACCCGGGGCTACGGAATTGGGTTCAAAGATACGCGAATTGGTCTTGTACAGCGAAGACCTCTGCCCCGTTACCGAACTGCTGCTCTTCCTGGCCGATCGCAGTAATCATGCCTCATCCGTCATCAAACCCAACCTGGGGCATCTGATCATCTCGGATCGTTCTTTGATCTCCGGGATGGCCTATGCCCTAGCCTCTGAAAAGTTTGAATTCGATTGGCTCAAGAGGCTTAACCGTTTTGCCATGCAGGAGATCATGCCTGATCTGATCATCCTGTTTAACATCAAAGAGGAGACGCTTCGCGCACGTTTGGGTGAAAAAAACCATGACATCATCGAACAGCGGGGCATTGAATATATGCTAAACGTCCAAAAACAACTGGGCTTTGTTGCCAAGGATCTGAAGATACCGACACTGATGATCAATGCCGAAGAGAGCATAGAAACCATCCATACACGAATCGACAACTATATCAAAGGAAACATATGATCCGTTCACTTCGCGGAATGAATGATACGCTGGAGTCCGAAGAGTCTGCGCGCTTTAGCTATTTTATCGAGACAGCAACACGTATTGCCAAAAACTACGGGTTTCGTTTTATCGAGACTCCCCAGCTTGAGGAGACGGCACTGTTCAAACGTTCTGTCGGCGAGAGCAGTGATATCGTCGGCAAGGAGATGTATCAGTTCATAGATAAGGGAAAAAGTGATGTCTGCCTGCGACCTGAAGGGACAGCCGGCGTAGTTCGGGCCTTCGTCCAAAACAAATACGACCGCCAAGAGCAGACACAGCGCCTCTTTTATCACGGAACGATGTTCCGATACGAACGTCCTCAAAAGGGCCGGTTACGTCAGTTCCACCAGTTCGGATGTGAAAGTTTTGGTGAGGAGTCTGTCCTTGAAGATGCCTCGCTTATTCTTATGGTGCGTGATATCTTCAACGCCCTCGGTATTAACTTCACATTGAAACTTAACTCTTTAGGCGATCAGAACTGTATGCCGCAGTACAGAGAAGAACTGATCAGTTTTCTGGGGTCCAACGAAGCCGATATCTGCGAAGATTGTCAGCGCAGAAAGGCAACAAACCCTATCCGTGTGCTTGATTGTAAAAACGGCAAGTGCCAGACTGTCTATGCAGATGCCCCTAAACTGATGCAAAACCTTTGCGATGGCTGCGGCAGTGACTTTGAAAGGCTCAAGTCCCTCCTTGACGAACACGACATGGATTATGAAATCGATCCTCATCTCGTGCGCGGATTGGACTACTACTCCAAAACGGCCTTTGAATTTATCAGTACCGAGATAGGCGCTCAATCTGCCATTGCCGGCGGCGGTCGTTATGACAGGCTGGTCGAGTTCCTGGATGGCCGCCCTACTCCTGCCGTCGGCTTTGCTATCGGTATTGAACGGCTGATGGAACTTATCAAGATGCCTGAGCTCTCCCGTGAAGGATATTATTTCGGTGCCATGGATGAAAACGCTATAGACAAGGTATACAGACTGGGTATGCAGAAGCGTGCAGACGAGAAGGTTACTATTGGCTACAAGGCACGAAATCTTAAGGCACATTTAAAAGCAGCCGACAAGGCAAATGCTCGATACTGTGCTATACTCGGTGAAAATGAGCTGAATAATGGCACGATATGGGTAAAGGATCTTGAGAACAAAACCGAGTCGGAGATATCTCAAGAAGGGTTCTGAACCCGTTATTATTTCTTCAGATCAGGGACTTAAATGTTAGAACAACTTGAGCACTACTTTCTTCTCACCTTGGAGTACGGATTCTTTTTAGGTCTTTTCTTCTTTATCAACCTATTCGTTTATGACCGCTTTATCCAGCGTAGGCACCAGCTTCTAATCAATTACCCCCTCATCGGCCGCATGCGCTATCTTTTCGAAGTATTACGTGATCCGATGCGTCAATATTTTACGGCGAGATATATTTTCATGTCTACAAATATTTTCATCCTAAACCACATCTATAGAGAGTATAAAAACACTAATGAATAATTACGGAATTGATATATGGGCGGATGACAATTTTATCATTGAAGATGCCGAAGTAAAACTCAATCATCTCAGTAAACCATCCCTCCTGGAAATCACGAACGAAATACGTTCAAGCGGTCTCCGCGGTCCTATTATCCTGCGCTTTCCTCACCTGATAAAAAAACAGATCGAGACTCTTTACAGTACCTTTAATCGTTCTATAAAGGAGGTGAAATACAGAGGTGACTTCAAGGCAGTTTTTCCGCTTAAGGTTAATCAATACCCGCAGGTCGTTGACGCCATCAGCACCCACGGAAAGGCCTTTAACTATGGCCTTGAGGCCGGCAGCAAGGCTGAACTCATCCTGGCCATGTCGCAAACACCCGATAATTCACCGATTACCGTAAACGGTTTTAAAGACACAGAGATGATCACCCTGGGCTTTATTGCCGCGCAGATGGGACACGACATCACCCTGACCATAGAAGGGATAGCCGAACTAGAGTCTATTATCGAGGTCTCGAAGACATGCA
>CAXGZT010000233.1:0-3734 GCA_964014335.1 uncultured Campylobacterales bacterium
TCTCAATAGAGGCCATATCCCTATCTTGGACGGCTTTCAAGAACTGCTCTTTGGCAGCAGCATTCTCTTCTGGAAACCAGATATCTCCCCTTTCTATAAGCGTATTGATGGGCGCAAGCTCTCCCTTTGATGCGGCCGTTTTGATAATATGTGTTGTAATGGCGCGGGCGATATCGCAGGTTTCACCGCCTCTGTGCCCCAGGTCTTCCTGGTTTGCCCCGTGGAGAACAAGGGTCGCAGCGATCTCTTTTAAGAGTTTCTCATCCTCCCACTCCAGATGTAAAATCGCGACATAGAGTTTTTTCGCAACTGCCTGCAAGGCAGTTTCACCCTCAGCGTCGAGGAGGTTGGCATCCAATTTTTCTTCAAGCATCTGATCAATAGTCGCAAGATCATTTGAAGCAACAGCCGAAAACCATCTTTCTCTTTTCTCTTCCATAACCTGATCCTTTGTTTTTATATAAATCCCAAGGCAGTCAGCTCACGTACACCCCGGAGAAAACCCCTAAGCCAGAATCCAATAGCTGATTGAAAAAGCAATAGCCGATGCACCTATATAGACTGACCCGTATAAAAATGAGGAGGCGAGCTTAATGACAGGCTGATACGTCCATTTTACCATTAAGATCATCCATGAACCGACCAAAGAGGGGATAAAGGTATAGGCAAACACCTCGAGCAAACCGTAAGCCTTAGGAATAAAGACAAGGTTCGCAATAGCCAGATCAAAAACAATCATAACTAAAAAGTAGATAGTAAGATAACGTATAGTATGAAACTGGTCAAGACATTCAGAGACTTTCAGTTCTTCTGTAAACAGACCCTTCATATCGGAAAAATCAGCATTCTTCAAGGACTTTTCTTCGCAAATGAAAAAAACCGTTAGACTGACTAAAAACCCTCCGCCCATCAGTAACAATAAGGTGCCCATAAACCGGTCTCCTTGTTATACTTCATAATAAATTATTATATCATATGCTGTTCGGAGTATCCGTTTAAAATTTGCCTTTGGAAAAAGAATGGAGATTTCTTTTAAGAAAGTCCCTCTGACCTTCTCCCAAGAGGGCAGTAGGGATATGATTTTCCGGAGAGCGGATAGAGCCCCCTTCAAAAAGGGCTTCATAAAGGCAGCGGGAATTGAACACCGTACTGCTCTACTCTTTCCAGATCTCTTCTTTAACCTGCACGCTCTGTTCATCATCGAGCAGACTAAGTTCTGCATCGCTGATATTACACTGCAAGCGCATCGACCTGCGGGCCAAAAGTTCGATCCGACCCTCGATCTTGAGATTGACGACGCTGAGGTTCTTAAAACGTTTCAGGGACTTTTCCGCCTGCTTCCACCAGGAGAGAGCACTTCCTTCCTGATAGGTATAGATGATAACCTTCTCGGAGCGCCCGCAGGCTTTGCGTATACGTTTCTCATCCGGCTGGCCCAGGTCTATCCAGAGTTTGATCTCTCCGTCCAGGGCTTTTTGCCACAGATCAGGTTCATCATCCTGCGATATCCCCTTGCTAAAACTCAACTCCTCATCCGCGTTAAGGACAAAAGCCGCCAGACGTACCATCAGACGAAAATCGTTTTCGGAAGGATGCTTGGCCAGAGTCAGATCATGCTCCGCATAATAATGCCTGTCCATATCCGCAATATTCAGCGAAGCCTTGTAGATAGTTGCCTTGGCCGCCATAGTTTTCCTTCTGCAAGCAGGGAGTGCCTTCGTTAATTTTCTGAATTATACCCCTTATATCCTGTTTTTACCATCCGTGCGGAGACACTTGAGTCTAAAAAGACAGCTCTTTGCTTTTGATCAAAACCGGACCTTCCTCAGATGAGCAGGTTTTCAGCACCCTTTTCTCATACAGATGAACTGTGCCGTGATCGTATCCATGCTGGCGATATGCTGCTCTAACCACACAGGAAGAGTCTGCAAAAAATACTCTCTCAAGAGCGCTGCCTCTTTTTTCCTGCGCCACTGCATCATTACGGAGTGCATCTCCTTGATGATACGGTCATGCTCGCTCTTGTGCATCGTATAAGCCGGGAAACCGACTTCTAGCATGAGCTTCTCCTCATTGGAAAAATGCTCGCGCGTATGCTCCGTCAGCTCATCCAGTATGACATTTATACCGCCGGCATCATCGGGGCTGTTCTGCAGGGAGTGTTCCAAACGGTTGAGCAACTCCACCTCTTCGCCGTGGACTCTGTTCATCTCCTCGTATGCCACTTTGGGCAGTAGTGAAAAATCTATCATTTGTATACCTTTTAATTTTCAAAAGTATACGCTACCATGCTGTAGAAGATATTGACTTTAATCAAGACAGGGAAGAGTCACCATGGGTTTAGAGAAAAGCTATCTGTTTAACCGCCTGACGCCCGAAGAGCTCTCGCTTCTGCAGTCCATGACTAAAGAGCGCAGCTATAGCAAAGGAGAGATCCTTTTTTACGCGGGTGAGATGCCAAAGACACTTCGTATCGTTCGGCAGGGACGTGTCAAGATCTACAAACACGATGAAAAAGGAAACGAAATACATCTGGCCTTTTTCCATCCCAATGATATGATCGCGGAGATGGCCCATTTTGAAGAGATACCCTACCCGGCTACCGCACGCTGTGAGAGTGATCTCAGCGTATATGAGATCGATTTCGAAGCCTTTAAAAGCCATTTTTTATCCAATGCGAAGCTCTCTTTACAGATCGTCCGTTCTTTGACCCGCAAGATAAGAGAGCTTGAGAGCCTCATCGAACGCACCCTCGTGGATGACACTCCGACACGGCTCGCACGTTTTTTACTCGAGAACCAGGCCGAGCTTTCCGCGCTGACCCAACGCAAGATATCGCAGATGCTGATGCTTACTCCCGAGACGATCTCCCGGACACTCCGCCGTTTCAAGACCGAAGGATGGGTCGAAGTACGGCAGAAAAAACTTTTCATACTCGATAAGGATGGCCTTAAAGCCTTTATACACTCCAAGTCGTGAGAAGGAAAGGAGGAAAGAGAATCGGACCTTTTTAACAGGGTATAAATATTAAATTTAGTTTTTATTTAATAATCAACTCACTATAATGAATTTTAAAGGTGAAGAGATGGCAAGACAATGCAAAACGTTCCCTTCCTACGGATCAGAAAAAACAGCCCCTCGGCTAAAACACCCTGGTTGCAGCTCCCCCTACCTGAGCTCTTTGGTTCTGCTTATCTGCTTATCCGTACCGTCGCTGATGCCGGCCTTCTCCATCGACGATTACTACATGAAAAAACGCCAAGAGATGGTACGGCTGATCGAAAAGGATGCCCGTCTGGTCAGTCTGCAGTTTGATACAGAGGCCCTGGATCCTAAGGTTTTACAGGCTATGGGAAAGGTGCCGCGGCATAAATTTGTCAGCCTCATAAGACGCACAGATGCCTATAAGAACATCCCCCTGCCCATTGCCTACGGACAGACTATTTCACAGCCCTATATCGTCGCCCTTATGACCGACTTGATCAAGCCTTCTAAAACCGACAAGGTCCTGGAGATAGGTACGGGTTCGGGTTATCAAGCTTCGGTTCTGAGCGAACTGGTCCGACATGTATATAGTATAGAGATCATTGCCCCCCTAGGCAAACAGGCCAGAGAGCGTTTCAAGGATTTGGGTTACGCCAACATCACGACCAAAATTGCAGACGGCTATTACGGGTGGAAAGAGCAAGCGCCCTTTGATGCTATCATCGTAACCGCGGCGGCCAGCCATATTC
>CAXGZT010000234.1:0-3698 GCA_964014335.1 uncultured Campylobacterales bacterium
AATCATACAGTTTTCAAACGGCGGTGCTTCATACTACGCGGGCAAAGGCCTGAGCAATGAAAATGAAAAAGCAGCCATTGCCGGTGCCATTTCAGGCGCGAAGCATGTCCACGCTATGGCCGAAGCCTACGGCATCCCCGTGATCCTACATACCGACCATGCAGCGCGTAAGCTCTTGCCGTGGATCGATGCACTCCTTGATGCCGGCGAAGCATTCTACAAGAGTGAGGGAAAACCTCTTTTCTCTTCACATATGCTGGACCTTTCCGAAGAGCCTATAGAAGAGAACATAGCGACCTGTGTCGAGTATTTCAAACGCATGGACAAGATCGGGATGACGATAGAGATCGAACTGGGCGTGACGGGCGGAGAAGAAGACGGCGTGGATAACACCAACATCGACAACTCCCTTCTTTACACTCAGCCCGAGGAGGTCGCCTACGCTTACGAAGAGCTCAGCAAGGTCTCCAAGGCATTTACAATCGCCGCATCATTCGGAAACGTTCACGGTGTCTACAAACCGGGCAACGTGACACTGACGCCGAAGATCCTTGACAACTCTCAGGCTTATATCCAGGAGAAGTACAAGACCGATGCCAAACCGGTTGACTTTGTCTTCCACGGCGGTTCAGGCTCTTCCGAAGAGGAGATCGCAGAAGCTCTAGGTTACGGTGTCATCAAAATGAACATCGATACCGATACGCAGTGGGCGACATGGGAAGGCACGAAGGCCTACTATGAGAAGAACAAGGATTACATGCAGGGCCAGATCGGAAACCCTGAGGGTGAAGACAAACCGAACAAGAAGTATTACGACCCGCGTAAATGGTTGCGTGCGGGTCAGGAGACTCTTGTTGATCGTGTTGTCGTTGCCTTTAAAGACCTAAACGCCATGGATCGCAACTAATCTTCTTTTTTCATAAAGAATAGCCCTACATAACGTAGGGCTATTGCTGTATGGATATTGGTATCCATACATTCTAAACCTTTCAAAATTCAGATCAAAACCCATTGAATCAATCATTCGACTTCAAAATGATATATTTTTAAAAATATCCCTACATTTTCAATGCCATGCTATTTTATAGAAACTTTGCCTTGCAACCGCTATCGCTGGTTTTGATATTTAAGTCTCATTTGTATAAAGTGTTGGATATTAAAGAGTTATATGATAAAAGGAATTTAAATGTTTGATGTTGTAACAGCAGTAGGAAGCATTAAATCAGCAATAGACATTGCTAAAGTTTTAAAGGATGGAGCAGATACTTTAGATACAGCAGAAGTAAAACTTCAACTTGCTGAATTAATAAGTTCATTAGCAGATGCAAAAATGCAAATGGCAGAAGTTCAAGAACTTCTACTTGAGAGTAATACTGAAAAAAAAGAATTATTAAATAAATTACATCAAAAAGAAAAAGTAGTTTATGAAAAACCATCTTATTTTAAAATAAACAATGATAATACAAAAGATGGTCCTTATTGTCAAAATTGCTATGATGCAAATGAAAAACTGATAAGATTGCAAGGTGGCAATAATGATGTTTGGACATGTAATCAATGCGAAAAAACATATAAAGGTTCAAGGTATGTACCATACCATGGAAGTGTTAGGATATCAATATAACATATAACAAAACCTCGTAGCCAATAAATGCCTGACGGGCATTTATTGGCTAGAGTCAACCGTTATGTTACAAAGGAACAAACATGATTGAAGATATAAATGTTAATAATATTGATGAAGCATTACCATTAATTAGAGAATATCAAGAATTTTATAATGTCCAGAATATACATGATGAAAAGAATAAAATCTTTTTTTCACAGTTTGGAATTGAGACTAAAGAAGGATGCCTCTTTGCTTATAGACAAGACAACCAACTAGTTGCATTTGCAACAGTATATTTCACTTATGCTTCATCTATAACTTCCAAAGTTGCCATAATGAATGACTTATATACGTTAGAAAAATATAGAGGGAAAGGTATTGCTACGCAGTTGATTAAGTATTGTGAAAACTATGCAAAAACAAAAAATGCATCGAGACTTCAATGGGTTACAGCCAAAGATAATTCAACTGCACAGAAAGTTTATTTGTCACTAGGTGCCAAACAAAGTAGTTGGGAATTTTTCACCTACACAACATAACAAAACGCAGGAACCAATAGTTTACCTAGCTGAAAAACTATTGCTCAACTCAAGCCTGCCGGCCTCGTAAAAATACTGCTTCAACAGAACAGTCGCAGTTTCAGCTCTCTTGTACAGATTAAAGCCCTCGAAATATCCGCATCTCTCCTTGACATAAAGATAGACGATATCCAGTTCATGGGAGATGATAAGAGCCGGATTACACTTATTGTCTTCTTCCAGTTCTACAAAATACTCCTGACGCAGATCTATGATAAAGGGTTCTCCCTGACAGACACCGTCTATACTCCGTGTTATCTCTATCTCAAACTCGGATATAGCCCTGAACCTGTATAGGAACCTCGTCTTTTTGGCATAGGTCGTTGCCCCGGTCCAGGCTCTGTTTTGATAGATATATTCAAGCTCCTTTACTATCTTCTTGGACAACTCTTCATAGCTGTTAGCATGAGACAAAACACTAAGCAGTAAAAACAAAACAAGCTTTTTCATCTCTGCCTGTTTAGCATATGTTCATATCTTTTTAGCATCGTCTCGTTTCCGCTGACCCCGCCCGTATGGATATAGAGTATCTCCCCTTCATCCTCACCCAGATTCTCCACTATCTCGATCCAGGTCTTCGGTGCATAGATAAGATCAAAGAGTATCCCCGTTTCGGCTTCGAGCTCTTCGTGTATCTGCAGGTATTCAATGTAGGGTTTGGCAAACTTTCGTTTCTTGTCCGAGGGAAGTATCTTCGGATAGGGACCGGATGAGAGCCTTTGCCACTGCTTATGTTGATATTCCTCGTCTCCTACGAGAAGAGAGGTGTAAAGGGAGATCTCTTCATCCAGCCCGGCTTGCAGATACAGGGCCGTCGTCCCCGTTCCGCTTGGCAGGACGACGGAGAGCTTTTCTATATTCTCTTCTCTCTTCCACGCATTGATCTCCTGGGCCAGGAAAGAGACCCCCTCTTGGGCGATCTCATCCGCTCCGCCTTGAGAAATCAGAAGTGTCTTCTCTTCATCTCTCTTCTTCAGTTCATCGATCTCTGCTTCAAAGAGCTTATGAGGAATTTCATGCAGATGCATGCCCTTTTGCAAGGCCAAGGCCAGATTCCCCTCGGTAGCCTCATGCAGATAGCTTGGCAAACTCTTCGTGTAGTAGTGAAACTCCCACCCCTTTGAATGACACAGGCAGGCGATAGCATACATGGCATTGGATTGTGCTCCGCCGTAAGAGATGATCTTCTTGTAAGTGTTTGGAGGGGTTTGTAGTAAGGAGTAGAGTTTTCTATACTTGTTACCGGAGAGACAGATCTCTATCAGATCGTCGCGTTTGACGTAGAACTCCCGTCCCCGGAATTGAACCCTGTCAATTCTCGAAGGGAGCTGCGGAGGCATTACTGTTTAGGGAAAGTGATTTTTGCTTGCTTTTTAAGCTCGTTCATCTTCGCTTTCATCTGCTCTTTAAAAGCTTCGACTTTTAATTTTTGTTCAATAATAAAACAGTCTGGAGCTGCTATATCTTCAAGATTTATCCCACCAAAGCTTTTTGCAAAGTTTTTTATAGAA
>CAXGZT010000235.1:0-3696 GCA_964014335.1 uncultured Campylobacterales bacterium
CTAACCTTTATAAGGCCGTGCAGATAGAGGCGCCTCATCAACACCATTATGGACTTTTCGAACATTGGGAAGGCTTTGGAGCGCATGAAGTCATCATTGATACTCCCAAACACCATACGTCGATGACACAATGGAGCGAAAAGAGTGTAGTAGAGTGGTTGAAGACGCTTCGTGCAAGGGTCGGTGATCTGCGGCGTGATCAACGTATCGCCTATATCTCACTCTTTAAAAACGAAGGAGAGCAGGCGGGATCTACACAGCCGCATTCACATACCCAGTTGGTCGGTTTGCCAATGGTCCCGCAGGCGAACAGGAACGGCTATCAGAGAAACTATGAATATTATAAACATAATAGCAATGCCATATTGGAGTCAGTAATCGCGCAAGAAGAGGTGGATGCCCAACGTATTATCGCCAAATATGGCGATTTTACTGCTTTTTGCCCTTATGCGAGTGCTTACCCTTTTGAAGTGATGCTTAGTTCCAAAAAAGCTTTAGGACAGATCGATACCTTGGGCGACGGAAGCATCGAAGAGTTGGCACCTTTACTGCTTACAGTACTCAAGAAACTAAAAGGTCAGCTGGGTTGTTTTGATTTTAATCTTAGTATATCCACGCCGCCGCTGCAGGAGGGGACGTTTGATCATGACCTGCTCGCTTGCGTTGATAGGGCCTACCGGTTTGCCATACGCATTATGCCCCGTATCTACAAATATGGCGGTTTTGAAGCGAGTACGGGGATGATCATCAACCCCGTTTCACCGGAAATGGCCGCCAAACTGTTGAGAGAGAGTAGTTATGTCTAAAACGCGTTTATTGTTTGTTGCCAGCGAAGTATATCCCTTTGCCAAAAGCGGGGGGTTGGCCGATGTGGCACACAGTCTTCCCCGGGCACTGGCCGCTGAATATGATCTGCATGTTCTTATGCCCCTCTATCAGTTTGTAGAGCGAGAAAAATTCGGGATCATCTCGCTTAACGAAGGTTTTGAGATAGAGATGGGCGGAGTCGGATACCGTATTGAGCTTTTTGGATGCACCTATGAGGGTGTGGATTACCGTTTCATCTATTCTCCCCTGCTGTGCGACAGGGATTTCCTTTACGGCCCGCCCGAACAAGGTTATGAGGACAATGCTCTCCGCTTCGGCATCTTTAATCACGCGATCGTGGAACTTCTGAAAGAGCATAAGTATGAGGTGGCGCATCTGAACGACTGGCAATCTGCCTTGGTCCCTCTCTTGCTCAAAGAGAATAAAAGCATCCGGACGAAGACACTTTTCACCATCCATAATCTCGCTTATCAGGGAACCTTTGAAAGTACCCTGATTAAAGAGCTGGGGATCGATGATAAACATTTTACGATGGAAGGCATAGAGTTTTACGGACAGATCAGCTTCATGAAAGCGGGTATTGCCTATGCCGACATGATTACGACTGTAAGCCCGACCTATGCAAAAGAGATTTTGACGCCGGAGTTCGGATGCGGTTTGGAGGGTTTTTTAAGGCAGCACAGCTCCAAGCTCTTCGGTATCGTCAACGGGATTGACACGGAACACTTCTCGCCATCGGAAGATAAGGCCCTCGTAGAACCCTATACCGACTTGAGGGGAAAGGCAGTCAATAAAAAAGCCTATCTCAAGCAGACAGGGCTCAAGGGTGTGAAAAAACCGCTTTTTATCTTTATAGGACGTTTCACCTGGCAAAAGGGGATGGAGCTGCTGATCGGGGCCTTGGAAGAGATTTCTTCACTGGAGTGTAATATCTCCATCCTGGGGGAGGGAGAAGAGAAGTACCATGAGGAGCTGAAGGTAATAGCGGATGAACGGAGCAATATCCATCTGGAGTTTGCTTATGACGAATCGCTCTCGCATCGGATGTATGCGGCGGCAGACTTCTTGTTAATGCCATCGCTTTTCGAACCCTGCGGGTTGAACCAGATGATTGCTATGCATTACGGAGAAGTCCCGGTCGTACACGGTGTCGGCGGTCTGGCGGATACGGTTTCTTCACATACGGGTTTTGAGCAAAAGGGAGAAAAGGGGTACGGTATCGTCTTCTGCGAACCGACTCGACCTTCGTTTATTTCAGCCGTCCATACGGCCTTGGAGCTTTATGCTGACAAAACCCAATACAACAAGATACTTAAACACAATATGGCCCGTGATTTCTCTTGGCAGGAGAGTGCAAACTCTTATGGTAAGATCTACCGGAAAATCATATCAAGACCATCTTAGGAGAGTCCGGTTCAAAGATAAATGAGCCGGAAAATATAGCGCTGGCAGAGGCAAAACTATTAAAAGAGAGAGAATGGATAAACTAAATATTTTGATTGCAGCGTCCGAAGTCGTTCCTTTTGCGAAAAGCGGCGGTCTGGCGGACGTGGCGGGAGCCTTGCCGAAGGCATTGCGCGCTTTAGGACACGATGTGCGTGTCGTGATGCCGCGTTACTATATCGTTGACAGGCAGAAGTACGGTCTCAAAGCCCTGGAAGGTTCTCTTGGGGTGCCGATGGGGAGTATGGGTGAAGCATGGGCCGGTGTTTACGAAGGCGTTCTGCCGGGGTCTGATGTGCCTGTCTATTTTATCGAGCATGAGGGCTTCTTCGGCCGAAAAGGCCTCTATGACGAGGATGGCGAAGGCTACGGAGACAATGACAACCGTTTTATATTTTTTTCAAAATCGGTCATGCAGCTGGCAAAAAAACTGCGTTTCAGGCCTGATGTAATCCATGCCAATGACTGGCATACGTCGGCTATCCCCGTTTTACTGAACACGACCTACTCCGGGGACCCTGATTTTAAAGATACGGGTACACTGCTGAGTATTCATAACCTTCAGCACCAGGGCAAGTTCTATAAGGGAACGATGGATGTTCTGGGTATAGGCTGGGAGCATTTTAATGCAGATGAACTTGAAGAGTATGACGGAGTCAATCTGCTTAAAGGCGGAATCGTCCATGCGGATGCTATTAACGCAGTGAGTAAAAAATATGCTCAGGAGATACGTACATCGGAGTTCGGTTGGGGACTCGAGGGATTGATCGACGATAAGGCCTATAAACTCTACGGCATTCTCAACGGGGTCGATTATGATGAGTGGAGCCCTGCCGTGGACACCTTTATCCCCCATACCTTTGATCTGGACGACCTCTCGGGTAAAGAGCTCTGCAAGGAGGAACTGCAGAAACAGTTTAATCTTCCCCAGCGTCCAGATGTACCTTTGATAGGGCTGGTCGGCCGTCTTGCCGAACAGAAAGGAATAGGGCTTCTGTCTGCAGCCATATGGAACTTGATGGAGTTGGATATTCAGATCGTTCTACTGGGTGCCGGTGAAAAATGGGCAGAGCACTTCTTCAGCGATATCTCTTCAAAATATTCGGAAAAGTTTGCCTGCTATATCGGTTATCGGAATGATCTGGCTCACCAGATAGAGGCGGGGAGCGACCTTTTCTTGATGCCGTCGCTGTTTGAACCATGCGGTCTCAATCAGATATACAGCCTGCGTTACGGGACGCTTCCGATAGTGCGGGCTACGGGAGGTTTGGACGATACTATTGAGAACTACCACAGCGAAAGCAGGAGCGGTACGGGTTTCAAGTTCTATGATGCGACACCCGAAGCATTGAGCGGAACCGTAAAATGGGCAGTCGATACCTGGTATCAGGACAAGAGAGGCTGTCTCTTATACACATCTCCGAG
>CAXGZT010000236.1:0-3658 GCA_964014335.1 uncultured Campylobacterales bacterium
CCCTCGACGATATGTTTCCAATACGCTACAGAACCCATCCCTTTCTCACTTTTATACGACAAAACAGAGGCATTGGCAATTATTTAAAACTTTTTCGTTAAAATCTTCTTATGAGCAAAACCACTCCTTACCAGAACCTGACCGTCCTTATTGCAGAAGATGATATTAACGCCAGAGAGACTCTCAAGTCTATGGTTGAACTCGATTTCAAGTATGTATATGAAGCCGAGGACGGTTGCGAGGCTGTAGAGCTGTCTCAAAAACACAAGCCCGATATTATCCTGATGGATATTCAAATGCCCTGTATGAGCGGACTTGAGGCATTGTCCGAAATCCGTAAAAGTTCTGCCGACACCCTGGTCATTTTTATATCGGCCTATAATGAGGTGCAAATTCTGCTTCAGGCCATCGACCTCAAGGTCGATGCCTATATCATCAAACCTTTTTTATACAAGGATGTTTTGGAGAAGATCGATGCAAACCTCTGCGTTACAGCCCCAGAAGGCACTCTTCACGGTACGCTTTCTAAAAGGGAATATGAGGTCTTTGTCGACATATCAAAAGGCGTTAAACCGCTTGATATCGCACGCAAATACGGGCTTAAGGCAAAGACTGTAGGAACATACCGCAAAAGGATACTCGAAAAACTGCATATGAAGAGCAATGCCGAGATCATCAGATATGCACTTTCTCACCATCTCATATAATTTGTCCTCCTTTGTCCACTACTTTTATTGTTTAAAATATCTTATAATACAGCCATTAATACACTCTCAGGTGCCGTAATGAAAAAACCCTATTTAAAAGAGATCACTCTCCTCTATGTTGAAGATGAAGCCATTATCCGCAATGAACTGGTAGAGATCATGGAAGAGGAGGTCCATCAACTCTACGTTGCCGCAAATGGACAGGAAGGTTTGGAGCTTTTCAAAAAACATCAACCCGATATCGTCCTTACGGACATACGCATGCCTTTATTGGACGGGTTGAGTATGAGCCGTGACATCTTGGAGATCAACAAAAACACTTCCATTATCGTCTCTTCTGCTTTCAATGATTCGGAATATCTTCTGGAATCGATCCGTATCGGTATCAATCATTATCTGCTTAAACCGATTAATCTACAAGACCTGTTTTCGACTCTGGAAAAGGTCGCAGAATCTGTGTTGCAGACGAAACGTCTTAAAGAGAGTGAAAAACTTTTAGCCCAGTACAAAGAGGCCGTGGACAAGAATGCCATCGTCTCAAAAGCAGACAAGAACGGTGTGATCACCTATGTCAATGAGGCTTTTTGCAAGACCAGCGGCTACAGTAAGAAAGAGCTCATAGGGAACTCCCACAATATCGTTCGTCATCCCGACACCAAGCTTGAAGTTTTTAAAGAGATGTGGGGTACGATACTGGCAAAAAAAGAGTGGACAGGCATCATCAAGAACCGCGCAAAAGACGGCTCATTTTATATCGTAGACTCTACGATCATCCCCGTTCTGAACTCGCGGGGCGGGATTGAGGAATTTATCTCTATCCGTAAAGACGTCACGCAAAGAGAACTCGATAAACAGATGCTGGAGGAGAAACTGCATAGCAGTGCCAAAAGCCTGGATGAGAAGATACAGTTTATTTATGAATATGAGAAGGCTTTGAAAGAGAGCACGCTTTTTTGCCGTACCTCTGCAGAGGGAGTCATTACTGCCGCAAGTGATGCTTTTGTGCAGCTCTTAGGCCTGGACCAGGACACCGTTATCGGAAGTTCCTACCTCACTTTGGTTGACAAGACATACATCAAAAAACTAGACCGCGAAGTCCGCCAGAAAATCAATATGCATAAGAGCTGGCAGGGAATGATAAAACATAAGAGCAGTTCCGGCCAAGAGCTTTATCTTGACTCGGCCTATATCCCTATCCTCAATATAGACGGGGATATAGACGAGGTTCTCTGCTCCTATATCGACGTGACCAAACAGGTTCATCTCAACCGTGAGATCATCGCCACGCAAAAAGAGGTCATCTCGACGATGGGAGCAATCGGTGAAACCCGTTCCAAGGAGACAGGCGATCATGTCAAGCGCGTAGCCGAATACTCCAAACTCTTCGCGCTCAAATCCGGGCTTTCCCTGAAAGAAGCAGAAGAGGTCAAGATGGCCTCGCCGATGCATGACATAGGCAAGGTCGGCATTCCCGATGATATCTTGAACAAGCCTGGAAAACTGACAGAAAATGAGTTTGAGATCATGAAGACCCATGCCGAGCTGGGGTATGATATGCTAAAAGGATCGCAGCAGCCCCTGCTAAAAACCGCGGCGATCATCGCTATGGAACATCATGAGAAATGGGACGGTACGGGTTATCCTAAAGGCTTAAAAGGTGAAGAGATACATCTTTACGGCCGTATCACGGCTGTTGCCGATGTCTTTGATGCCCTCGGGCATGACAGAGTCTATAAAAAAGCCTGGCCCATGGAAAAGATTCTGGACCTTTTCAAAGAGGGGCGAGGGACACATTTTGATCCAAATCTCATCGATCTTTTCTTTGACAACCTGGATGAGTTCCTCTCCATAAGGGATTCATTTGATTCTAAAACGAAAGCCGACCATGTCGCCTTATAAAGAAGCAGAAGCGAATACGCATATCTCCGTGCTGTATGTCGAGGATCAAATCGATACCCAGGAAGAGTTTGCAGACATCCTCTCCCTTTATGTGGATGAGATATTTATCGCTTCAAACGGCAAAGAGGGGGTGGAGAAGTATCGTCTTCACCTGCCCGATATCGTCATTACCGACATCCAGATGCCGGTAATGACAGGTCTGGAGATGATCAGGGAGATCCGTGAAATTTCACAGGACGTTCCGGTGATTGTGACGACGGCCTTTAATGAAAGCGGCTACCTCTTGGAAGCTATAGGACTGGGTATAGAGCATTACCTTCTTAAACCTGTGATGATCGACCAGCTTCAACATCGTATAGAAAGTGTCAAAAAACGTCTGATGCAGCAAAGAGAACTGGATGAGTATCATCTCTATCTGGAAGAGCGGGTGCAAGAAGAGATCGCTTTGCGTGAAGCCAAAGAGTCGCTTCTGATCCAGCAAAACAAGGCAGCCGAGGTCGGACAGATGGTAGGTATCATCGCCCACCAATGGAAACAGCCCCTGCACTATCTCTACCTTCTGATAGAAGACCTGGGGATGGAGTATGAGTATCAGCCCCTAAGCAAGGCATATATTGATGATTTTATTCAAAAAGGCACGGATCGCGTCAGCTTCCTCACCGAGACAATGGACAACTTCCTGCGTTTTTATAAAAGCGAGACCAATGTAAAAGAGTTTTCCGTCTCCGAGGTGACACAGAAGATCGCCTCCTTCCTCTGCGAACCCTTTCATGCCTGGGGGGTTGATTTGAGCATAAAACTTCATAATGACTTTGCACTCAAAGGCATCGAAAACGAGTTTCAGCAGGTGCTCTTGAACCTTATCAACAATGCCAAAGAGGCTTTCGAGGGACAAAAAATTCCCGATGCCATGATCACAGTCGATATCTCTGCCGACGAGACCCGCGGAGTTGTTAGCGTCCAAGACAATGCCGGCGGCATTCGCAAAGAGGCATTCGCGAAGCTCTTCACCCTGGAGTACACGACCAAAAAACACGGAAACGGTATTGGAC
>CAXGZT010000237.1:0-3658 GCA_964014335.1 uncultured Campylobacterales bacterium
CTATATTATCCGACTTTTTAAGTTCTTCCAGTTTTGCATCCAGGGTGATTAAGACTTCCGAAGAGAGGATATTGACGTTTGAGCCTTCCAGATCAAAACAGAGTGTTGCGATACCCTTGTCTAGAGTAAAGTCAAAAGCTTTCATTATTCCACCTCCAAAATCAATGAGGCACCCTGTCCGCCACCGATGCATAAGGTAGCCAGGCCTCTGTTCTTTCCGCGTCTTCGAAGCTCTTTGAGTGTATGAATGACCAGGCGTGTTCCTGTCATGCCTACGGGATGCCCCAGAGCGACGGCTCCGCCGTTGACATTCAAGATAGTGGTGTCAATGCTTCCTAATGCCATGCTTCTATTCAGATGCTCTTTGGCATACGAGGCTGAATCAAAGGCTTTTATATTGGCCAGGACCTGCACCGCAAAGGCTTCATTCATCTCAATCAGATCGATATCTTCAAGACCAAGGCTATATTGACTGAAGAGTTTTGCCGTTGCGTAAGCCGGTCCCATTCCCATACGCTTCGGCTCTAGCCCTGCATAAGCATAATGGCTGAGATAGCCCAAGGGTTCCAGTCCCATCTTTTTTGCCTTGGACTCGCTCATCACTACGACTGCCGCTGCCGCGTCTGATACCTGCGAAGAGTTTCCTGCAGTGACCGTTCCGTTTTTTCGATCAAAAAAGGGACGGAGTTTGCCTAGGGCTTTCATGCTTTGACCATATCGTACCCCGTCATCATCCTCCATGATCTTGCCCTCTGCCGTATCGTAAACAAGGGGTGCTATCTCTTCTTTATAAATACCTTTTTTAATAGCTTCTTCCGCTTTTATATGGCTATCAAGAGCAAACTTATCTTGTTCTTCGCGGCTGAGTCCAAAATCCTGGGCGAGTACCTCTGCCGTCGAACCCATAATCAAACCGCTTACGGGATCCGTCAGACCCTGCATAAGCCCGATAATGGGCTTAAGATGCCGAGGTCTGAAATGGCTAAGGGTATAAAGCTTTTCAGAAAGGCTCTTGGCCTTAAAAAGCGCGGCAAAAAGCTCTGTCATTTTTTTGCCGTATAGAAGAGGAATATTGCTCATGGATTCCACCCCGCCGCATAAAAACAGTTCGCCATCCCCTGCGATTATCTTTGAAGCGGCGGAAGTAATCGACTCCATCCCCGAAGCACAGTTCCTATTCACGGTATAGGCTAGCGTTGAGTCGGGAAAACCCGCTTCCAGGCTGATTACCCGTGCAATATTTGCCGCATGTCCGGGCTGAGCAACGTTTCCCATGATAATCTCGTCATAATCTTCAAAAGGCAGACCGACCCTAAGGGCCAACTCCTGAACGATATGGGCGCCCAGTCTTTCTGCTTGAATGTTTTTGAACTTTCCACCGGCTTTTGCTATTGGAGTCCGCAGGCCGTCAATAATCGCAATACGTTCTTTCATCTTCAACTCCTGTACATACTCTCAATCTCTTCTTTATATAGCTGTTCGACTTTTTGGCGGGACACTTTCATAGACGGTGTCAAGATACCGCTCTCTATGCTTACCTTCTCGGTGATAATATGAAACTTTTTAATCTGCTCCCAGTCATTCAGCCCTGTATTGACCTTTTTGATGAGATTCATCACTATGGACTGAATACGCCTATGCGTGACCAGCTCCTCAAAACTTAAAGCAGTCAACTCCTTACGCTTAGAGAACTCCTCAAGCAGTACCTCGTCCATAAAGATTAAGGCTGAGACATAAGGCCTGTTATCTGCAATGACTACAGCATAGTCTATCCATTTATTAGCGGTGACCTTCTGTTCCACTGCGATTGCGGAAACATACTTTCCTGTAGAGGTCTTAAAAAGTTCTTTCTTACGCGATATCAGTGTAATATACCCCTCTTCATCAATCTCGGCAAGATCTCCTGTATACAGCCAACCCTCTTCATCTATTATCTCTTTTGTTTTTTCATCCTGCTTGTGATAACCAAGCATTACATTCTCTCCGCGCACCAGGAGTTCAGAATCATCCGCCAATCTGGCTTCTACGTGTTTAAAGGTCTTGCCGCAGGTTCCCACCTTATTGTTCTCTTCTGTGTTTACGCAGACCACGGGAGAGGTCTCTGTCAGTCCGTAGCCCTGATACAGGGGTATGCCTATGTTATAGAAGAACCTATACACAGGCATCGATAATGGTGCACCCCCTGAAATAAGGTATCTCAACTCTCCTCCCAGGGCTGCCACAAGTTTTGAATACACCAATTTTGCAAAGAGAGCATCCATAAAGTTCTTCTTTTTTGAGTTGGGGTCTTTATTGTTGGCTCTGTAAAAAGCGGCCCGTGCGATAAGCCATTTTACTCCCCTCGCCGAAGCCGCACTTTCATGCATCTTTGTATATATCTTGTCAAGGAGACGGGGAACCACTGTCATAACGTTTGGTTTAACCTCTTTGAGAAGATTTCCCACATTCTTGACCTCATCTGCAAAAAACACAGAGACCCCCGAGCTCAGATAAAAAGACATCACCATACGCTCAAAGATATGCGCTAAGGGAAGAAAACTGAGGGCTTTAAAGCCGGGTTCAATGTCAAAAACAAGCTTTGTATCCATTATTTGGGTAATAAGGTTCTTGTGAGAAAGTTCAACGCCTTTTGGCCTGCCCGTTGAACCGCTTGTATAAATGATCGTGGCAAGATCATTCTCAGAGATGTCGGGTTTCTCATAGCTGACATCCTCAGATAAAAAGCTCTCAAACTCCTCTATATTTTCACCTTCAGCCTGAATGTCCTTTACCAGGACAAGTTCCATATCGCCAAAATATGGCGCCAGCTGATCAAATCTTTCTTGTGATGCGATATATACGTATCTTATCTCTGCATCTTCAAGCTCATATTTAAGGTTTTCAGAAGAGATATTGGAAAAGATGGGAACAGATACCGCACCCAAGCACTGTAAGGCATAGTCCACGATCAACCAAAAAGGAGAGGAGTCCGAGATAATGGCGACACAACTCCCCTGTTTTACCCCTTTTGCAGCTAAGGCGGATGCCAGGGAACGAACCTTGTTGACAAACTCTGCGGATGAGACACTCTGCCAACTTCCTTCTTCCATATAGTTCAAGAAACTCTTATTGTCAATCTCATACTCTATATAATCAACAAGCTCGGCCAAGGTCTTGCATTCAAACATCTCCACCCTCCTCGAGTGCATATTCTATCTTTGATCAACCTCATTCATGTTACTATTTAAACATTTTTAAACTTTTTTAAATATTGCCATGTGAATTGATTCTATTTTTTAAGATTTCATTATGAAAACTCATAGATTCTCTCGGCAAAACAGTAATTTTAAAAAATTTGTCTATAATAAGTAGGAATCAAACCTTCACCTGAAGCAGATATGCAAACCAGAGTACATAGGACACATCACGATGATCAAAGAACCAAACTTTTATGCCGTCATCATAGGAAGTGAGATACTTGACCTGCGCCGCAAGGACAAGCATTTTGATTATCTCACAAAAGCCCTGCAGACTAAAGGCTTCAACCTCGTTGCATCTTTCACTATCAAAGACGACAAGAGCTTGATCGAAAACGTCTATAAACTGATCAAGAGTGACCCCAAGGCCATCATGCTGTCTCTTATACACATCTGACGCTGCCGACGAAAGTGTCGGGGTA
>CAXGZT010000238.1:0-3648 GCA_964014335.1 uncultured Campylobacterales bacterium
CTTTATCGCCGACTCCGTTGCACGATTCTCTAGATTAAAAGGTAATGAAACGTTTTTTCTAACGGGCACGGACGAGCACGGTCAAAAGATAGAAGAGTCCGCTCAAAAATTCAAAAAACCTACTCAAGAATTTGCCGATGAGATCTCAAAAACGTTCAGAGACCTTTGGGATGAATTTGATATCTCTTACGACTACTTTATCCGCACTACGGATGAGGACCACAAGGTCGGTGTCCAAAAAGCTTTTATGAAGATGTACGATAACGGTGATATTTATAAAGGGAACTATGAAGGCCACTACTGCATCTCCTGCGAGACCTTCTTTCCGGAGACCCAGCTCATCGACGGTGAATTTTGTCCGGACTGTGGCAAACCGACAAATATCGTGAAAGAAGAGAGTTTCTTTTTCAAACTCTCGGCTTATGAAGAAAAGCTGCTCGAGTATTACGATGCACACACTGATTTCATTCTTCCCAAGTCCCGCAGAAACGAAGTGATCAACTTTGTCAAAGGCGGACTTCATGACCTCTCGATTACGCGAACGACTTTTTCTTGGGGCGTAAAACTCCCCTCTGAGCTTAATGATGACAGACATGTTATGTATGTCTGGCTGGATGCTCTTCTTAACTATATAACGGCACTAGGATACGGGAAAGACGAGAAGAATATGGACTTTTGGCCAGCCAATATCCACATGGTCGGGAAAGACATCCTGCGTTTTCATGCGATTTATTGGCCTGCGTTTTTAATGAGCCTGGGACTTTCCCTGCCCAAGCATATCGGTGCGCATGGGTGGTGGACCCGCGATGGAGAAAAAATGTCAAAGTCCAAGGGTAACGTCGTATTTCCCAAAGAGGTTGCAGACGCCTATGGCTTGGAAAACCTTCGTTATTTCATGCTGCGCGAAGTGCCTTTTGGGCAGGATGGAGATTTTTCACAGCGAGCTTTTATTGACAGAATAAACTCTGATCTCAGCAATGACCTGGGAAACCTTTTGAACCGGATTATCGGTATGAGTGGAAAATATTCGGAATTCAATATAGACAGCAAAGATGTGGCGCGCCTGCACGAAAAAGAGCTCTCCGAGATGAACACCGTTCTGGACAGTTTAGAGAAGTTTTTGGATGAACTTCAGACGCATCGCTATCTTGAAGAGTTGTGGAAACTTTTTGCGATCGGAAACAAGGCTATTGAAGAGCATGCTCCATGGGTCAAGATGAAAGAGGGGAAAAAAGACGAGGCTCTGGCAACCGTCGCCCTCGTGGCAAACATACTGGCCAAGGCCTCAATCATGCTAAACTGCATTATGCCCGATACGACCAAGACTATTTCCGAAGCGCTCGGATTTGAAATCGACACGGACTCCTACAAGAGCCTGGTCGTAAACAAGGGCTTGCTAAAGCCTTTTGTCATTTCAAAGGTCCCTCCTCTCTTTCCTCGCATAGAAGAGCCCTTGATGGAACAGGCCCCTGAAGCCAACCTTGAAGAGCCTAAGAAGAGTAAAGAAGCCGTTGATGTGAAAACACAAGAGGACAACCTTATCACGATAGACCAGTTTTTTGAGACCTCTTTGAAAATTGGTACGATAATCGAAGCCGAAGAGGTCCCTAAAAGCAAGAAACTGCTCAAGCTGCAGGTGGACTTAGGCGAAGAAAAACCTCGGCAGGTTGTCGCCGGAATAAAAGAGTTTTATTCGGCTGAGTCACTTGTCGACACTCAGGTCTGTGTTGTCGCCAACCTTAAGCCTGCAAAACTAATGGGGATGCTGTCCGAAGGTATGCTTCTAGCGGCAAAAGATGCAGACGGTCTCAGCCTTATGCGCCCTGAAAGCAGACGTAAGGCGGGCAGCTCAGTCGGATGAACCTGCCAAACCTGACCGCTTTGGTTGAGGGAAAACTCGCCAACTCTCCCAGTATAACTGCCTTTGATGATGTTAGTTTTGAGCTCTCGAAAGTAAAGCGAGGAGACCTTTTTGTAGCCCTTGAGCACGAAGATATAGGTCAGGCGGTCCTTAACGGTGCTTACGGCATACTCTTTGAAAAACCCACACAGATAACAGACCAGGAGATTGCTTGGATCAAGGTTGATTCAATCGAGAATGCTCTTCTTCGCCTGCTTCGTTTTCATATTATTGAAAAATCCCCTCACGTATTTTATTGTGACCAGATATCACTGAAACTAGCAGCACAAATAATGACCTCAGGCAAGCTTCTTGTGTTAGACAAGCCTCTTCATGAACATCTACAGGACTTATGGAGACTTGATGAAGGCCAATTCATTCTTTTTTGTTCTCAAGATATAGATTCGAAGCTTTTTGTAGATGCCAAGCCCATAGGCGCCGTACATCATTCTGCCATAAGCATTGTAGAGCAGACGCTTTTTGAGACCTCTTTTATTTATGACGACACCTATTACGAACGTCAGCTCTTATCGCCCTTCTTTATGCCCTATCTGGAAGTCGTATTACAGTTTTTGAAACAAAACCATATCCAGTATCAACTTCGAAACTTCAGCCCGATTGATCACTTTCAACCCGTTTTTACCAATGTCCATTTTCAGGTGAAGGAGTTTGGGAAAAGTGATAATGTTCTGATCTTCGAAAGTGACTTTGAACTGATCAAGGCACAGATAAACTTCTTGGAAACGCAGGCAAACTGGGCAAAGATCATATATCTTATTCCCTTGTCCAAATCGAATCAGATTCAAGGGCACGATAATGTTTTCACCTATGAATCACCTTGGGATATTATGCGACTGCTTAAAGAGAAACGGTACCACTTTGCTCTTATCGCAGAGCAGAGTGCCGAGATTTTAAACTCCCATGTCTTTGATATCAAAAATGAACAGCCGAGTCTGTTTTGACCTTATACCTACATTATCTTTTATAGAAAATCCAATACAGAGATACACAAAAGCAAAGAGGAAACAAAATGAAACGTAGAGACTTTATCACCGCCGGTACCGCCTTGGCCGCAGGTACGCTTTTGACTTCTTGCAACGAGAGCGGGCGTCAGGCTATAGACTATGCCAAGTCTAAAGAGAAGAAGGAGAATAAGTACAAGTCAGTCAATATCAACAAGAACAAAAAAGTCAAACTCAAACTTGCCACATCCTGGCCGGCTCATTTTCCTATCATGGGTACAGGCATCGAGGATTTTGTCGAGCGCGTCCAAAAGGCAAGTGGCGGATCAATTGAGATCGCGCTCTATCCAAAAAACACACTTATCCCTGCTTTGGCCGTCTTTGATGCAGCCAGCAGCGGCGAAATAGACATCTTTCACTCAGGCCCTTATTACTGGAAGGGAAAAAACTCCGCATTCTCGCTTTTTAGCGGTATGCCTTTTGGGATGACGGCAGAAGAGATCAACGCGTGGATGCATTATGGAGGCGGGTACGAGTTATGGAGAGAGATGTATGCAAGATACAACCTCTACCCTCATTTAGGCGGAAATACAAACATTCAAATGGGCGGATGGTTTAAAAAAGAGATACAGACGCTTTCAGATCTTGAAGGTCTTAAGATGCGTGTCCCGGGGCTGGGCGGAGAGGTCTTCTCGACTCTGGGTGTAAATCCCGTCTTGCTTCCTGCGGGTGAGATATATACCTGTCTCTTATACACATCTCCGAGCCCACGAGACCCACATTGAT
>CAXGZT010000239.1:0-3643 GCA_964014335.1 uncultured Campylobacterales bacterium
CTGGATGATCTCTTTGAGTTTTAGAGCCTGGAGATAGCCCGTTTTATCCAATGCCAAACTGTTTTTTATAGGCCTCTTCCAGCGTCATGGATTTGTCTTTGTAGTCGATGATATCACCGATCTCGATCTCTATGGTACGGGGCATCTTCTCATCTTTTAAAGCCGCCATAAGAACATCATTAGCCTGACTTCGGATGAAGACGGGAAGTATGGGAAGACGGTTCTTGACGGCAATGATCCGGGATCCCTCTTTAAACTCGCCCAGTTCCGTATCTTCTTTGTTCCGGGTACCCTCGGGAAAGATATAGATCGAGTCGCCTGCCTTTACGCACTCCTTGATATCGGCGAAGAAGCCGCTCATCTGTGTAGACTCGCGGTCTAAAAGGATGGTGCCTGAATTACGGACAAAGATACCGAAAAAGAAGGAGTTGTAAAGCTCTTTTTTAGAGATCCAGTGACCAAAAAGCCGGGTTTTTTCCGTAGCTATCTCGATAATAAGCGGGTCGATGACACTCCTATGGTTGGATACGAGCAGGAACTGTCCCTCTTTCGGAAGCTTCTCTTCGTTAATGATCTTGATATTAAGGTTGAGTTTGCCTAGGAGTTTTTTGGCATATTCAATGCGAAAACGTTTTTTCTCTTTAGAATCGGCATGCTTTTTGAGTTTAAAGCCGTAGTAGTTGGTAAGATATGTCGCATATAGAGCCATTCTAAACTGATTGAAGGTCAAATATAGTTCCTTGAAAGTAATAATGGAATCATATCTTCTTTTGGTTTAAGAGTTGATATGGAGAGTATGATAGTTGTGGTTTTAAACTATATCTTAAATATGAAAATAATCCTTGCTTCAAACCCATTCTATGTCAACTAAGGATATACTTCCGTTATGAATACAAAAGAATTTTCGGTTTTACCTTTATTAAAAGAGATGCTGCATAACCTTAGTGAGCTCGGTTTCAAAGAGATGACTCCGGTACAGGCCCAGGGTCTGCCCTATATTTTGAAAGGCAGTGACCTTATAGCCCAGGCAAAGACGGGAAGCGGAAAGACGGCAGCCTTCGGGATAGGCCTTCTTCATAAGCTTGATGTGAAAAAGTTCAGGGTTCAGTCTCTTGTGCTGTGTCCGACCAGGGAGCTGGCAGACCAGGTGGCAAAAGAGCTTCGCCGTCTGGCGAGAGGGACCCATAATGTCAAAGTCCTGACACTCTGCGGCGGTACGCCCTTTGGCCCCCAGCTGGGTTCTCTGCGCCACGGAGCGCATATAATCGTGGGCACACCGGGGCGTGTTCTGGCTCATTTGAGTAAGGGCTCTTTATCTCTGGAAGCTCTGGAGACTCTGGTCCTTGACGAAGCCGACAGAATGCTGGATATGGGTTTTATCGAAGAGATCGACAATATCATCTCGCACGCACCTGCCAAACGGCAGACCCTCCTTTTCTCAGCGACCTATCCGGATCGGATCATGGAGTTGAGCGCTTCTATCCAAAAGGATGCGGTCAATATCCGGACGATATCTACCGAGAATGCCAACCCTATTTCAGAATATTTCTATGAAACAGAAGAAGCGGATAAACTGGAGACCTTGAGAAGAGTGCTTGCACGGCATAATCCCGAGACCTGTATAGTCTTTTGCAATACGAAACTCGAGACCCAGGAGATCGCGTCTCATCTGCGTGAAAGAGCTATAGATGCCCTGGCTATTCATGGCGATCTGGAACAGTATCAGCGCAATGACGTTTTAGTACAGTTCTCAAACCGCAGTTGTTCCGTCTTGGTGGCAACGGATGTCGCGGCGCGAGGCCTGGACATCAAAGAGCTGGCTATGGTCGTCAATTATGATCTTCCCCATGATGAGGCGACCTATACCCACCGTATTGGACGTACGGGACGTGCAGGTAAAGCCGGCCTCGCCTTTACCTTTTTTACACAGGAGGAGATCCGTGATGCCGATCTTTATAAAAACGGCGTACGCAGATTCGAGCAGGCTGATATCCTGAAAAGTGCAGAGGAGTTCACTATGCAGCCGCCTAATGTTACTCTGGTCATAGAAGGCGGAAAAAAAGACAAGGTGCGTCCGGGAGATATACTGGGTGCGCTTACCGGCGATGCCGGGATAGAGGGCAGATTTGTGGGCAAGATCGATATATACGAGAGACAGGCTTATGTCGCGATTGACAGGACCAAGATAGATGAAGCGCATAAACAGTTACGCAAGGGGACCATCAAAGGCCGAAAGTTCGATCTCTGGGTTCTTGATTGATGAAACTCTATGTTGACGGCGACGCTTTTCCCAATCTCTTAAAACCTATCCTGGTCAGGTCAATAGAGAGGCTTTCCCTGCCGACCTTTGTGATTTCAAACAAGAGGATTACTCTGGGCACAGAGTCCAAACTGATTAAATATATCATAGTAGAGCAGGGCGCAGACGAGGCAGACCATAAAATCGTAGAGATGGTGCAGGAGGGTGACCTGGTCATTACGGCCGATATCCCGCTGGCGGACAGGGTCATCTCAAAAAACGCCCATGCCATTGATCACCGGGGTGAACTCTACTCCGTGGATAATATCAAGCAGTATCTTGCTATGCGAAACCTTATGGAAGAGATCCGTGAAAGCGGCGAGACGACCTGGGGCCCAAAGGCGTTCTCGCCAAAAGATGCCCACGAGTTTGCCAATCAGCTTCACCGGTTTTTAACGAAATATTGTAAATAAACTATTATTATAAAAAATATTTATATTTATTATGATATAATTCCGTTACTTCAGCGCACATCGGTCGGCGACTGACTCTGTTTTTTTCTTCTGTAGAATAAATCCAAACTATTTTAATTTAGCCTTGACCGTTCCACATAGATGGAAGGCTCTATCACAAGGTACACTAATGTCATTTAACGAACTCGGCTTATCAGAGCCAATTTTACGCGCTATCAAAGATGAGGGTTATGAAAACCCGACACCCGTCCAAAAACAGGCTATTCCCGTTGTTTTAGAAGGCAAGGATGTCTTGGCAGGCGCACAAACGGGAACAGGCAAGACGGCAGGTTTTACCCTTCCGCTTCTCGAGTGTCTTTCTAAGTCCCCAAGGCCAAAGGGAAAACGCCCAGTACGCGCCCTTGTCCTTACACCTACGCGTGAACTCGCTTCGCAAGTCGCCGAGAGTGTCCGCAGTTACGGGAAGTATCTTCCCTTCAAGTCGACGGTCATATTCGGCGGTGTCAGTATCAATCCTCAGATACACACGCTGAAAAACGGGGTTGATATCGTTATCGGTACTCCGGGACGCCTTCTCGATCTGATGGGCCAAAGAGCTCTTGACCTTTCACAGGTAGAACACCTTATCCTGGACGAGGCAGACAGAATGCTGGACATGGGGTTTATCCATGACATCAAAAAGATACTCAAGGTCCTGCCTGCAAAACGCCAGAACCTCCTTTTCTCGGCGACATTCTCAAAAGAGATCAAAAAACTGGCAGACGCTCTTTTAAACTCTCCGACACTGATAGAGGTGGCACGAACCAATGCGGCCTCTTCAGCCGTTGAACAGATCGTCTATCCCGTTGATAAGGCTCGTAAACGCGAGATGCTTTCCCACCTGATAACGCAGAACAAATGGAACCAGGTCCTGGTCTTTACGCGCTGTCTC
>CAXGZT010000240.1:0-3600 GCA_964014335.1 uncultured Campylobacterales bacterium
AGACTTCCCCTCATACAGCCCCTTTTTATCTTCTACTATTATATCACTGTTTGCAAAAGCGAACTCCCGGGCGTAGGCTAAGGAGCTTTCATTTGCCGAGGTCGAATAAAACCATTCAAAAGGCTTGATGAACTTTGAGTGCTTTTCATCCTTGACCACGCGAATGGCTTTATTGTTTGGATAAACAAAGGTCTCTCTTATAGCTCGTCTTACCCGGTTCTTGTGCTTCTTTGGAATACGACAAAGGGTTTTTAGTGTTTTATACGAACCTGTGACCTGGACAAAAGGTTTATTGGAAGGACGACCCTTGACCCGGGCCAAACGCTCACTGTCTTGAGAGAGAAAGCCGACAGTCGTGTCGGTCTGAACAAGAAAGAGTTTAGTCAAGGTAGTCTTGTAATGGAACAGGCGCATTCCAATTCTCGTTTTTCATCTGCCCAAGCGCTTCAATCGTTGCCCTTGCGGCAGAGAGGGTTGTAAAGTAGGGAATACTTCTACGTAAAACGATTTGACGGATTTTTACTGCATCGTCTTTTGCCGTTTTATTGTCGGAAGTATTGATCGCCATAGTAATATCACCGTTTGTCATCACGTCTTCGATGTTCGGACGGCCTTCAGAGATCTTTAGTACGACTTCACACTCTATGCCGGCGTCATTGATGACCTTAGCCGTCCCCTTGGTCGCAATAAGTTTGATGCCGTTTTCGCTTAGTCCTTTTGCGATCGCAGGCGCATGCACCTTATCCATATCGATAAAAGAGAGGAAGCATGTCCCTTCTGTAGGGATAATGTTTCCTGCAGCCATTTGCGATTTTGCGAATGAGGTACCGAAGTTTTTAGATATCCCCATTACCTCGCCCGTTGACTTCATCTCAGGACTCAGCACCAGGTCCGCACCGTAGAGCTTGTTAAACGGGAAAACGGCCTCTTTAAGAGCGATGTGCTCCTTCAGACGCGGCTTAAGTATGCCATCACCTTCCATAACCACATTGTAGTTATCATAAAATTTAAGAGCATTACGTAAAGGATCACCCATCATTACGCGTGTCGCGACTTTTGCAAGAGGCATACCGGTTGCCTTGGAGACAAAAGGAACCGTACGTGAAGCACGCGGGTTCACTTCGATAAGGTAAATCTCGTTTTGATAAATCGCATATTGGATATTCATCAGACCGATTACGCCCAGACCAAGAGCAATCGTTTTCGTTTGCTGTTCAACCTGTGCGATAATCTCATCCGGAAGGTTAACCGGAGGCAGCGAACAGGCTGAATCCCCCGAGTGAATACCTGCTTCTTCGATGTGCTGCATAACCGAACCGATATAAACATCTCTCCCGTCACAGATGGCATCTACATCAAGCTCGACCGCTTGATCCAGGAACTTATCCACAAGAACCGGGGCATCATTGGAGACCGACACTGCCTCTTCCATATAGGTGCGCAGCTCCTCTTCGTTATAGACGATGCGCATTGCCCGTCCGCCAAGGACGAAGGAGGGACGTACAAGTACAGGGTAGCTAAGGCCTTCTGCAATACTCACCGCCTGTTCTTTTGTCGTTGCAAGGCCGTTTTCAGGTTGTTTAAGACCATGTTCTTCTACAAAGGCCGAGAACTTTTCCCTGTCTTCCGCCAAATCAATAACCTTTGCAGGTGTTCCGGCGATCTGGGCACCGATAGCCGTCAGAGGATTTGCCAATTTAAGCGGTGTCTGCCCGCCGAAGTGGACGATGATACCGTTTGGCTGTTCATGCTCGATGACTTCACGCACATGCTCAAAATCGATAGGCTCAAAATAGAGGACATCTGAAGTATCATAATCCGTTGAAACTGTTTCAGGATTACAGTTATACATGATAGTCTCAATTCCCATCTCTTTAAGTGCAAAGGCTGCATGAACACAACAATAATCAAACTCTATACCCTGGCCGATACGGTTTGGTCCGCCACCCAGGATCATCACCTTTCGCTTTGACTCATCTATGCGGTTGGGAACATTTGGCAGTTTAGAGATATTACTTGACGAATAGAGGTAAGGCGTCAATGCTTCAAATTCGGCTGAACAGGTATCGACCTCGTTGTACTCCAGATTTATTCCCAGGCGTTTACGTGCATTGTATACATCATTCTCACTCTGTGAGATATTTGAGTTTCTGTTGATATGCTGGGAGATCTTCTTGTCTGAGAAGCCATAGGTCTTAGCCAATCTGAAACGTTTCTCGTCATTTAGCAGATCAATGTCCATCGTCTTCTCAAAAGCGACAATCTCTTCGAGCTGATAGAGAAACCACGGATCGATCTTACAGATGTCGAAGATCTCTTCATGAGTGAGGCCGCGGCGAAAACCTTCGGCCACATAGAGCATACGTTTAGCATTCGGACGACGGATCTCATGCTTGATAAAATCCATATCTCCTTCCATGCAGTCAAAACCGCTGTACCCCTCTTCTAAAGAGCAGAGCGCTTTTTGAAAGGACTCTTTAAAGGTACGACCTATCGCCATCGCCTCGCCGACGGACTTCATACCGGTCGTAAGCGTGGAGTCGGCCTCGGGGAATTTTTCAAAGGTAAAACGGGGTACCTTCGTAACAACATAGTCGATTACCGGCTCAAAAGAGGCTGGTGTGCCCGTGATATCGTTTGTCAGCTCATCAAGCGTATAGCCAACGGCTAAAAGCGTGGCGATCTTTGCGATAGGATAACCGGTTGCCTTCGAAGCGAGGGCAGATGAACGTGAAACACGCGGGTTCATCTCGATAACGATCATTCGGCCGGTTGCCGGGTCTACGGAGAATTGGACGTTTGAACCGCCCGTATCCACGCCGATCTCACGCAGAATATCAAAAGAGGCATCGCGCATACGCTGATACTCTTTGTCCGTCAGTGTCAAAGCAGGGGCGACCGTGATCGAGTCCCCTGTATGTACGCCCATAGGATCGAAGTTTTCAATCGAGCAGATGATGATACAGTTGTCCGCCTTGTCGCGGATGACCTCCATCTCATACTCTTTCCAACCTAGTAAAGACTCTTCCACCAAGATCTCGGTGATGGGACTCTCGTCCAAACCGCGCTGAGCCAGAGCCTTGTACTCATCTATGTTATAAGCGACACCCGAACCGCCGCCGGCCAGTGTGAATGAAGCACGGATAATGATGGGAAAACCGATCTCTTCTGCTGCGGACAAAGCATCTTCCATGTTGTAGGCGTAACGCGAATGCGGAAGGTCCATACCCAGTTTGAGCATCGCTTCTTTAAAGGCCTGACGGTCTTCGCCTTTTTTTATCGCTTCCGGCTTAGCCCCCAAGAACTCAACACCTTCGAGCATTCCTCTTTCATGCATCGTCATCGCGGCATTCAAGGCTGTCTGGCCACCCATAGTCGGCAGAACTGCATCGACCTTCTCTTTCTTGATGATATCCGCGATGATCTCAGGCGTGATCGGTTCAACATAGGTTCTATCTGCAAATTCAGGGTCAGTCATGATAGTCGCAGGGTTAGAGTTAATTAAAACGACACGATATCCAAGCTCTTTAAGCGTTTTAACCGCTTGTGTTCCCGAGTAGTCAAACTCACAGGCTTGTCCAATAACGATCGGTCCCGAAC
>CAXGZT010000241.1:0-3596 GCA_964014335.1 uncultured Campylobacterales bacterium
GGAGAGAAATAGTGTGATGTATCGATATCCCTTGATTGGGAGATATTCCAGTTCTGACAGAAGGGGCAGTGAAAATTGCATCCGACCGTCCCGAAAGAGAAGGCTTTTGAGCCCGGCAGAAAATGATATAGCGGTTTTTTCTCTATGGGGTCGATGTTCATGGCCGAAGGATACCCGTACACCAGACACTCGATCTTGCCGCCGACATTTTTATTGACTCCGCAGATACCCGTCTGCCCCTCTTTTATCTTGCAGTGATGTTGACACAGCAGACAGGTCACTCGACCCTCTTTATTTGGTTCGTAAAACTTCATGACTCTTTCACCTTTTCAACCTGATAAGTATAGATCTCGGGATGCGATTGCAAACATCCTCTACCCAGGCCCGCTTTTTGACAGAGGTAGTAAAAAAAGAGCTTGAACTCATTAAGTTTATCCCAGACTTGAGGAAGAAATGTCGCCTGATGGTCTTTACGGCGCAGTATCACCCCGTCTATACCCGGCCGTATCTTTTGTGCAAGATCCTTTACATCACTGTATTCAAGAAGTTGAGGAGGGCTTAATAAAGAGAGCTCTATTCTTGTTCTATCGAGTTCTTCTTCGGCTAATGGCATGAATCGAGGATCTTTAAAAGCGGCAGCTTTGGCATTATGGATAATATCTTCGAGCAAGCTCTTGTTAGCGACTAGCGAACCGATACAGCCCCTGAGCTCCTCGTTCTGCGTGAGTGTCACGAAACAAGCACCCTTCTCTTTTAATTCGGGGTATTGACGCAGTAACGATTCCTTATCTATTTGATGGGAATCAAAATGACTTTGCACGGCATCTCTTGCGATGCTAAGGAGTACATTATCCATAACAAGACCTCTTTTTTACAGGCTCTTGTTATATTATATAACTTTCCTTCCGTGATTTCAATATAAAAATATTTTTACTCATTTTAAAAACGGTGTTTTAAAGCTGCCATCGCTATCATCCCTTCATACTCATAGCGCTTGTCCGTTGGGCGAACCTCACGGTAATGCAGGTCAAGGTTTCCCATCCTGCTGGCCGAGAACCGATATTTTGCTTTGAAACAGTCTCTCAGCCGGAGACCGATTCTATTGGCTTTAACCTTTTTAAAGTATAATTTGCCCACTGTAATAAAGGAGAGATGATGAGAATAGCGATCGTAGGGCTTGGCGGGGTGGGCGCTTACATCGGGGCCAAACTCTCTGCCTTGAAAGATGAGCATGAGATCATCTTCCTGGCTCGGGGGGAACATCTCAAAGAGATAAAAGAGCACGGTCTGAGAATGATCGATGTTAATGAAGAGAAGAGCTACTATCCTACATCTGCCTCACAAACCGCTTCCAGGCATCTTGACATCGTCTTCTTATGTACAAAGAGCTATCAATCCAAAGAAGCTCTCAAAGGGCTCTCCAACTCCCTTTCAGAAAGTACGATAATCATCCCTGTTTCCAACGGTGTTGATAACAAAGAGGAGCTCCAGCCGCTGACCTCTGCCAGAGTCTTTGATGCCTGTGTCTATATCGTCTCGCATCTCATCAAACCCGGCCTTGTTAAAAAATCGACGGATATCTTTGCACTTGTCCTGCCTATGGCGCTTCAAGAAGAGACAGAAGCCCTGCTTCTTAAAGCCGGACTGCGTCATAAGTTTTCATCCGACATCAAAAAAGAGTTATGGAAAAAATTCCTTTTTATATCTGCTATGGGAACGATGACCTCCTATTACGGCATAGGCATGGGGAGTGTTTACAAGCAGCATACAAAAGAGCTGGAAGGGCTTCTAAACGAGATATACGGCATTGCCAGGGCCGAAGGGATACTTCTCGAACCCAAGGCGATAGACAAGGCAATGGAGACGGCCTCGAAACTCCCCCTGGATGCGCCCACATCTCTCTGGCTTGATCTGAAGAAGGGAAAAGGGAGTGAGCTCGAAAGCCTCAGCCACTACCTTATCAAAAAAGCGAAAGAGCACGGTATAGAGACCCCTATAATGCAGAAGATCTATGAAAGACTAAGATGAACTCAACGCTCAAATATTACGAAGAAGAGTACCGGGCAGTTTATCAAAGAGACCCTGCCTGAAAAAAGGGTGGGTTTTGGCTAGACCTTGTCTGTCAAAACAGCAAGAGAGACTAAAAGTCTGCTTTATTCCCCCTATTCCTGCCTTAAATGAGTTATAATGATCAGATGAAAGTATCACCTCTGCTTAAATATCTCTCCTTTCAGCTCTACACCGCAATCCTGCTTTCGCCTAAGATCTCGGAAAAGAGCGACCCCGAGTACCTGCACAAGTTTCGTGTGGCCATTCGCCGTTCGCACTCGTTAATAACACTGTATATGCCCGAACAGTATGCGTTTTTGGACCTGCTTAAAGGCATCGTTCAAAAGAGTAATGAGCTGCGTGAACTCGATGTCTTCTCCAAGGAGAGAGAGCTTCTGTATTATCCCCACCTCCAAAAAGCGCTTCAACAACACAGGAAAACACTTTTTGACGAGACCCTTACCCTAAAAGCGCGTCTAAAGACGAACCGTCTGCTCAATTGCGTTTATGATGACCTGCACGCAAACACGATCGGTCTTGATTCGGAAGAACTGATTTCCAGAGCTCAAACACACTATAAACAATGTATGCAAAGCTATCGCGATATCGATAAAAAAACGACGGAGAAGCAGCTGCACAGACTGCGGTTGGATTTTAAAATAGCACGCTACGCCTTTGAATTCTTGACAGAATCTGCACTCAAAGATGAAAAAAAGAAACTGGATAGATGCAAACAAAAACAGGATCAACTGGGCAGCATACAGGACACGGCCAACCAGATCGATTGGATCAAGCACTTTTGTGAAGTACATCAGATACAAGAGTGCAAAGAGTTGATAAAAATGCTTAAATCGAGGCTGCAGACTCTAAAAAAGCATGCACGCTCTGCCGACAGCTAAAAGAGATGTCCTAAAAGGGAGTCCTCCCTCGCGGCAGGACGGAGTTTTATTATTAGGTTAGCGGTAGATAAAGGCTGAGAAGAAGCCCTCTTTGTTCACACTCTCTGTCATATCAAACCTAGCGCCGACATGCTCGGCCCAATGTTCCAAGACACAATATTCCACTTCCCAATCATCAGAAAACTTGTGTTCAACACACTTTTTCTGACGGTTCCAGTTTAAACTGCTCTCATCTTGATTTACATCGTGAAGCTCATCTTCTAGCCATTGTAAATTTAAGTTTAGACTTTTTTAAATGAAATTCATTTAACACCCTTTTTTAAACGAAACAAATGAATTTTCAATATTATCATATTTCAGTGAAAAAAAGTGACTTTACTTACTTTTAACGAGCAAATCATCACGCGTTTACCCTGCCGTTGATGAGCAAAGACTTTCTTCTTAGACTAGCGGTAAATGTAGGCGCAGTAGTACCCTTTTTCATCAACATCATCGGTCATATCGAAACGTGCACCAACATGTTCTGCCCAATGCTCTAAGACACAATATTCGACTTCCCAGTCATCTGAGAACCTATGTTCAACACATTTTCGCTGACGGTTCCAGTTTAAACTGCTCTCATCTTGATTTACATCGTGAAGCTCATCT
>CAXGZT010000242.1:0-3552 GCA_964014335.1 uncultured Campylobacterales bacterium
CACCGACACTTTCGTCGGCAGCGTCAGATGTGTATAAGAGACAGGTATAAAAACTTATCAAACTTACAGCTAATTCCGATATAAATCCTAAAAAATATCTAACGGAGAGAATAGTGTCAAACAATGCAGTGACGGCTCAAAAAGAAGAAAAAATATATGAGGTCATAACCTATGATGAAGAGGTGGAGTTTAAGTATACCTTGCCTGGTGAAGATGAAGAGAGAGTGATTGAGGCTGAGCTTACCTTTGTGTGGGATGAGAGTATCGATAAACTCAAAGAAAAGCTCGGGGCAGACAAGGAGTATAAGGTACATACCTTTAAGCTCAAAAGCCATTATGACTTTTTTGTCAACCAGGTAGAAAGCAGAGCAGACGATACAATCGAAGAGGTCGAAGAAGAGATAGCCAATAAAATGAAGTTTGGCTTTGAGTTTACCGGACAACTGCATAACGACGACTAAATACCGTGGAATATGAATTTATAGAGTTCAAAGCAGGGCAGCGATGGAAGACCCGGATGGGGCATCGCTTTATCATCAAAGAGATTCGTGAAGAGGACGAGTGACCTCTGGTATGATTAGTATGGACTCAGGTAAAAAACACTTTTTGATGAAGATGGTTTTGAGGTTGCCGGCTATCCTATGGATAATGATCTAGTCGAAAATATCTCTTAATTTTTATTCGATACTTATGAAAATTAACAGCTAGATGCAATAGCTCTGACTTCACTGCCAAAAATTATATATCCTCTTTTAGCTTTAAGTGTCTGACCCTATTCCCTTTTATGTCTGTTTTTTATTTTCTCAACTGGATCAGGTGATTACTATATGTATGGGTAACCAGGCGCAAGCTCATAAAGATGCTACTGTTAGTTTTTGTACCCTGACGCTTAACTCGCCATCTTCCTAGTAAGATAATCAGACTTTTGAACCCTCGTTAATCATTTTCTTTAATAGTATATATGATAGTATGTATATTAAATTATAAGTTCGGTCATTATTTTAACTATGAGGAGCTAAAGATGAAACTATTTGAGCGTTTAACACTGATGAAGGTTCATGCGATTTTAGCCGCTTTTATTTTGCCGGTAGCTATTATGTTTTTTATAACAGGAGGTCTATATACCTGGGGGATTAAGGGTGCGTATGAGGTTGACAAGCAAGAGTTCAATCTGCAAAAGCCTCTGGAAGATGATCTTGTTTCTCTTGTTAATATAGCTAAGCAACAGCTAAAAAAACTAGATATCGAAGAGCCATCAGGTGAAGCAAAAATAAAGAGAATCGGTTCCTCCTTTAAACTTGAATGGACAGGTTCAAATATAGATGTCATCTTAAAGCCTTCATCAAAATCAATGAGTGCAGTGATGGAGATAAAACATACTACTTGGCACCGCCGCTTTGTACAGCTGCACAAGGCAAAAGGCGGTACCCCATTTAAAATATATGCGGCAGTGCTAGCAGTAGCACTGTTATTGTTGCTAACTACCGGTTTTATCATGGCTTGGATGACGCCGAAATTGCGTAATCCAGTCATACTGTCTACGTTATTAGGTCTGTTTGTGTTTTTTTTAATGGTCTATTCTAGTTAGTCCTATTCGTTACTAGATGTAGAGGTCAGATAATTACTGTTCTTTTTTTTAAGGTCAGGCTCAAATTGCACCCCAGGGGTTGAATATCCACTTTTACCTTTAAGTGTCTGACTTCCATTTTTTTATCTATTTTTCTTTATCTTCTTATTGGAAAGTTTAGTTAGAATTCGCGCATGAATAAAAAGAAATTTGCAATTTTATGTACCGGAAACGTTTCACACAAAGATCAGGGTATCGCCTTGTATGCGGGTAAATACCTGGAGTCTAACTATAGTTTTGACCCGAGTGTGGACATCATCTTTGGTGATGTCGAGGGGATGAGTTTAATTAACATTTTTATGCAGTACGAGGAGATCATTGTCCTTGATGCCATCGGTGTAGATGACACCCCGGGTTCAATATACCACTTTCCTATGAGGGAGTTTCGTAACCTAAGTACGGATGGGAGTGCTGATGACACGAGTGTCTTGGGGTGTCTGAACATGCTAGAAGGCAGAAGAGAGGTTTTGCCTGACGTGAGTCTTCTCGCGATCGTTCCAGATAACATAGACGAGGGCGTAGGTTTAAGTCCTATACTCAAGCACTCCATTGAGGCATATGTATTGAATATTGTCAAAACAATGGAGAAGCAAGGTATCGCTTATGAGGAAAACGCAGAAAAGCAGTCGCTGGATTCCGTGATTGAGAGTTTTGTTGCCAGGGATTTTACCTAAGCTATTAACCGGGAGTAGAGAGTCAAACCGTGGAATATCAATTTATAGAGTTCAAAGCAGGTCAGAGATGGAAGACTCGCATGGGCAAAAGATTTATCATCAAAGAGATTCGTGAAGATGAGGAGTACCCTCTGGTGTGCATTAGTATGGATACGGGCAAAAAACACTTTTTTGATGAGGATGGTTTTGAAGTCGCAGGCTATCCTACGGATAATGACTTAGTAGAAAATATTTCTTAGCATTCATAATTTTATAAGACCTAATGCCTAAGTTCTTAATAGAGATTTTTAGAATAGATTGTCATAATTGCATATTAAAACAAAAAGAGAAGTAATGCATACATTTCAAATCGCAGAGAGCGTATTAGATAATTATAGTAAAGATAAACTCACTGAAGAGAGAATCGACTTTTTAAAAACACAGGCCAATGAACAGCTTGATGAGATAGCCGGGAACAAAGAGATATATGATGGCTTTTTAAACAGAGTCAATCCACCCGAAGAGATAGACTATATCATACTTTGGATGCTTCTTATGCTAGACGAAGATATAGTAGAAGAGTATATAGATGAGTTTGGCAAAAACTATAGAGAGATAATCCCCGTTAGTGATTTAGCTGATCTGTTAATCTACATGGCTCACCTGAAAAAAGTCAAGAACAGTGAACTAGAGGGCTTAGAGTATCTGTTGGAGTATGAACATGCAGGTATTGAGGAGGTGGATCAATTTGCCTTTACGAATGTGTTGCTTTATGTTGAAAAATCCAAACAGCCAGAGATAGAGTTTTAATTTTAAGGTCAGTCGACCTCAAAATCAGGATGAACAGCTGACGTGGGATACCCCGGCAATGTCAAAGAGCTCAGAGGGCTTTTCCCTATAATATTTCTGCTCTATCTCTTTAGACTGTTCAGCGTAGGGGTCTGCCATGACCTCCTGCAGCTCTTTGATAAGCGTATAGTCTCCCTCTTCGGCTTGTTTATAAGCCGGAACTAAAAACCACTCCCGCAGCGTGTATTTTGGATTAACTTGTTTCATCTGATTTGAAAGTTTCTCACGGGATTCGGGTGAGCTTACACCGATAAGTGATTTCCATTTTTCCAGCCAGGCTGACCAGCTGTTTAGAAGTTTTTCATTAAAAACGGCCTCACCGTAAAAGCTTTTTGTGAGCGGAGAGATCTCTTCAGGCAGTTGTGAGAGCTCCCTAAAGAATATCTGTCTCTTATACACATCTCCGAGCCCACGAGACCCACA
>CAXGZT010000243.1:0-3547 GCA_964014335.1 uncultured Campylobacterales bacterium
CTATCCTACTGCTATTGAAAAAGCGACAGCTCTTTTAGAAAGTATCGTTTCTAATCACCCTTTTGTTGATGGTAACAAAAGAACGGATTATTTTCTTTTTAGAGTCTTTTTACTCGAACACAATTTAGACATACGCTTAAATCAAGAAGAAAAATATGAATTTGTAATTGCTATTGCATCCGGTAAACTAAAAGGCGACTCACTCAATTTATTTGTAAAAGGCAAAATAAAGTAGCCTCTCCCCTTTTTTCCTGAAATTAAAATATCTTTACTCTCTACTAAACATTATCAATATGCAATACCCTTACCAACTTAATTATATTTATAATGTTCCCTTCATTTTTTCTCCACAAAAAAACGAAGCAAAAAAGCTCTCGAAACGGCTGCGAACCGAGTAACTACTCGGTCCCTTCATTCCACTTGCTTTTACTCTGAAAATCAAAAACTCGGCTATGCCTCAAACGGTTTGATTTTTTAAACGAGTAAAATCAAGCTCCATTCAGCTCTGTAGATGTTTCGATGGGAATCGAGCGGTGACGCATAATTAAATGTAAGAGCTCTGCTCTTATTCCTAGCCAGCCTATCAAGCATGATGAGTTTCATATGCGACACAGTTTCCACAGAAGCCTTAGCTTCTCAATTTATCAATGCGATACCCATTGAATGTGGCAGAGCATCTGCAGAGCCGAATGTAGAAGAAAGTTTAGCCTATAAAAAACTCATCTGTTTGAGCAAAGCGAGTTTTGCATTTTTAGCCAAAGTTTCCTTAGAGTGAGGGAACTTGACAGCTGTCAAGCCCCAAGCCGCGGCGTGAGCTTTCTGGCACTAAATGCCGATACCCCCGTCGTTAAAGCATAAGTCGGATGTTAGCTCCTTTTCTCGATAGAAAAGGACGAGGCGCATTTAAAAAGAGTATTTAGATTAGAGAATAACTGCTCTCATAAAAATGGAGATTCATTCACAGGGGTGTATTTTTTAGAACTGATAGCCTGCGCCAAAAAAAACTTGGGTTATATTACTGGAGTCCGTCAATGGGGAGTTCTTGACCTCTTGATCATACCTATAATGCCTAAAACCCGCAAAGATACCAAACTCTTTTACCGGATAGGTGAAGATCATCTCCAGCTCCCCGGCAAAACCCGCGTCGGGACGGTAAGAAGAGGTTCCGTAATAATAATCCAATAAACCCCGGGACTCTCTTTGCAAGGCGAGTGCACTCAGAACACGCACTGGACCCAGGCTGTCATGCCGATAAAGCTGTAGCTCAAGCTCGTTGCCTTTATGTTCGTTTGAGACATCCTGTAAAAAGACCAAACGGGAAGTAAAACCTGCACCTAAAACATACCCGATGTGTCCGCCCAGCTCGATCGCATCATCTTTATTATCCAGATCGCTGTGACTCTGATGCGTTCTAAGCTGTCCTACGACTGCAAAGAAAAGCCCATCCTCGGCATATAGATTGATGTTGGCTCGGTTTGCTTCTATATTCACAATACCATAACCGCCAAATATGTAAGGGGCAAGCGTAGTTTCATTGGATACGCCCCTGTAATTAGAGTCTTTAACAGAACCGCCCAAACCCCACAAGCCAAAGGCAGGCTCAGTTAAATCCGTTGCATGTAAAAGAGACGATAGGTAAAGCGCACTTACTAATAATTTTTTCATGCGTCCATTATACTCCGATTGTGTGTACTGTCTGTGTATTATTTCAGATACATTTGTCCTTATTATTTATTTATCACTTCTGATATTTTTGGAAAACCCTGATCGTATGCAAACTCAATAATCGGATTTTTTTACATATGTTGTACTAGATGTTACCGCATCAACAAAGGCATTATTACCATTAAATTGACCTGTCTCAATTTACACTTCAAGGGTAACATATCCATTTTTTATAACCTTTGAAACAAACGATTTTGATACATTTAAATACCCTGCAATACTCACTTATGTATATCCAACTAAGGAAATATTACACCTGGGGTGTATTTGACTATAGAAAACGAAGTAAAAAAGTAGAAATTCTCGACCTGACTCCACTGTATCTAGACGATTAGCCACCATTAATCCACCTGTTTATCAGATAATATGAAAAAGAAAGACGGAGGTGTGTTATGTTACTTGGTATAAAATCAGCGATAGTTGGCTCATTTGTCGGTGACACAATGGCACTGGGAACCCACTGGGTATATGATCAAGAAGGTATTGTCAGCAAATACGGGAGAGTTGAGACCCTACTCAAACCGGAAATGACGGAGTATCATCGTGGTCGTGACGCGGGTGAGTTTACCCATTACGGAGATCAGGCATATGAGCTTCTTGTAGAGGTGAGTGTTGATCATGAATTTGATCTTAATAGTTTTTCAAGCCGTTTCAGAGCCTTGTTTAAAGGTGATTATGACGGGTATATCGATCATGCGACAAAACAGACCCTTGATCTGATTGGTGAGTGTACGACATATGATACTTGTGCGTCTAAATCAACAGACCTGGGCGGTGCATCAAGAATGGCGCCTCTGCTTTTAGCATACGGTGATGATGTTTTTGCCCTAAAAGACAGTCTTGAGAAGTTTATCTCGTATACGCATAATGATATCCGCGTAAAAGAGAGCGGTTTTTTCTTCGGCGAAGTCATGAACAAGATCTTTACGCAGAGCATGAAACCGACGGAGGCGATAAGGACTATAAAAGACAAGTTCCCTCATATCAAAGGTATGATCGATAAGGGGTTGGAAAGTGTCGATCTTGACAGCTCATCAGCGATCAAAGAACTCGGCATGGCATGCAGTGTCGATGGGGCCTTGGCTTCAACGATCCATATCATTGCTAAATACGAAGATGACTTTAGGACGGCCATAATAGAGAATGTGATGGCCGGTGGAGATTCGGCTGCAAGAGGCATGTTGATCGGTATGGTTCTTGGGGGATATTTGGGCGTGGATTCTATTCCGACTGAATGGTTGGATGGTATGAAAAAATACTCTGATATCATCTCATTAATAGAGCACAAAAAACATCTCCACTATTATGATGAAATTGTCGCTTAAAGCAGGCGATATCCCTCCAGGGGGATATTCTCCAGGATGTTTGGCGGCAATTTTTTTCGTAATTTCTTTGCGAGGGATTTTAGCGCGTCTTTACTCATAAGCTCGTCTCTGTATATCTCGTACTCTATCTCAGAGTAATACAGGATATATCCTCTTCTGCTTAAGAGTAGTTCTAAAAAGAGACTCTCATGGTGGGTTAGCCGTATGGTTTTATCCTTTGCAATAAGTGATTTTGTTCCATAGCAGTAAGAGATCTCATCATCTATACACTCTTTCGATTGTGAAAACTTATAGATATACCTATCCAGCTCTTCAATGATGTTTGGGCTGTTTATATTGATATATCCGTCTATGTGTTTGTCTAAAAGGTTTAATAAATCCGATTTTAGAAGAGTCTTCTCAATCAAGATAATCGGTGTAAGTCTGTTGAATGAACGTATTCTTTGAATCAGTCGCAGATCAAGACCCAATAAAATGATGTCCGCTTCGTAATCATC
>CAXGZT010000244.1:0-3527 GCA_964014335.1 uncultured Campylobacterales bacterium
ATACATGTATTCTTTGTGAATTAACTTATTCTTCTTCTACGGAACAGCGCATGGGAAAGCCCTCTTTCCGTGCTTGTATTTGTACGTTTTGGGCTTTGGTCTCGGCGATCTCGTAGGTATAGGTACCGCAGTGGCCTTTGCCCTTGGTATGGATCTCCTGGGTGATCTTGTCTGCTTCTTCCAGGGTTTTATGAAAGACGGAAGTGATAATGCGCAGGCAAAAATCCCATGTCGTGTAGTCATCGTTTAGCATATAAACGAGGTACATCTTCGGCTGATCTAACTGATTTACAGTGCGGGTTTGAACTTCAATGGCCAAACGAATCCCTTTCTAGTTTATAAATCAAAAATATATCATTGCTGATATATGATTTAAAGTAACTAAGTTAAGCAGGTAACGTCATTTTTTTGTCTCCTCACTCAGAGCCTTGCATTAGATCACTCTATTGGTTTTTATAAAACTTTTGTATTCAGGTATAATGCCCAGCGTAACCAGCGCCCAACGAAGTGTAGCGAAGTTGGGCGTCCGAGTTGACACTTTTGTTAGGCTAAATACTCATCTGGTAAGGCTACATCTTCAGTGATGCTACTTCTAGGTCTCGCCAGTACCAAGACTGAAGTCCCATAAAGGTCAGGAGATGTCGTGACGGCTCAGCTTGATGTTCAGGTCACTTTGGATGTAGATCTCGACAAATTCGGGTAGCCACACATCGTTTGCCATGCGTGTGAATCGCTCGATGAGATTGTGTTCGGGCTTGTCGGTGAGGTGAACAATACGCCATTTGTTCATTGGCCGCGATTCATCGCCGCCGACCGAGTGCACGACGTGAAATAGAGGCTGCCTCGTACCGGCGCGAAGGACGTTTCCCTCGCCGTCGGAAAGTTCTGCTGCTCCTATGAAGGCGACCTTCTGCTGCGAGGGGTTAAGGTAGACCTGTTCTAGGACTACCCCGTACTCCGTCGGCTTAAGCCAAAGGCGCTGCTGGGATGACCGTAAGAAAGACTCGGCTTCACCGGCCACTGAACGTTTGTTCCAAGTGCTGGCGCTCCCCTCCTTTACGACGGAGGGGATATAGCGATCGGGCTTCCATGCCTTCTTTACCTCCATGTCCCACAACATAGTACGCGTGAACGTGAGCGGTTCGCTCGTGCGGTAATGCTCGGCGAGTACCCGGTTAACATCGACTGAAGGTAGCTCGAATCGCGTGTTACTGGGATCGGCCCAGGCCCGCTCAAACTCGCCTTCATGATTAAGCTGACTGATCGTATTCATCGCTATCTCCTTAAATACTACAAATGTTTAGCAAATAATATCGCCTGTTCTTTTGATGCGGAAAGGGTTCGCTCCATAGATTGAGAGTCTGTCAGAGTTGGCTCCACAATTATGGTTTTAATGTCTTGAAACCCAATGAAACCAAGAATCATCTCCATATATGTTTTTTGAAAGTCCATGGCAATGGTTTCAGCACTACTATATTCACCACCGCGAGCGTATATCACCGTGACTGGCTTTCCAGTAACAAGCCCTTGGTATCCTGTTTCAGGAGAAAAATTGAACGCAAGACCAGGTTGAATAATCACATCAAGAAAGTGCTTTAGCTTGTATGGTATAGAAAAATTCCACATAGGAATGCTAAACAAATAACTATCTGCATCCTTAAACAGAGCAACTATTTTTAAAATTTCATCCCATGCCCTAGCTTCTTCGTTTGTCGGGTTCTTCTCGTGTAGTACCTTGTACTTCGCATTAATTCGGTCCCCATCAAATTCCGGTAATTGAAAGTCCCATAAATCTAGAGTATCGACCTCGTTCTTAGCATCAGCATCCTGAAATGCGCCAATAAAAGATTGCGCAACCTCAATAGAAGCTGATCTGTCTTTTCTTGGTGATGATTCTAAATACAATAATTTGCTCATGTTGATCTCCTTTGGTTTTGTGTTGGATGTTTAAAGCCTAACGTTTGTCTTCAGCCAATGCGAAACCGCTTGCGGGTTCGTATTGGCTGCGAGTACTTGTTATGTGCTTAAACACAGTTACTGTCCTTCGATCGGAAGATGCGTTGATTTGAAATCACATTCGTTCTTTTCATAATCAAAGATTCCTTCTTTATCTAAACATTTATCGGCTTTTATCAAAGTCGATATCTTTGGAATAGACCAAAAAAGTAATGCTCCAACAATAACTGCTGAAAATGAAATTATCATTACTTTTTTCTTCGCTATATTCCTTCCGTCACATAACGTTTGAGGAGAGCAATAGTTTTTAGATCGCTAACTGATAATGACATTTTTTTCCTTTTTTAATATAACTATTTAATATCTAAACATTATAAGTAATACGGACTTAAATATCACGATATTACATAATAATAAATATATGTAAAATTGAAATATTTATTCTATTTTTGTCTGAAAAAGGGCAGATTGGTAACTAAAAGCAATGTTTGTTTGAGTATTGATGAGAAGGCTACACACCTGTGAGCAAATCTCCACTTATGATAAGGTTACAGTTCTTTTATAACACTTTCTGAAGAAACATCGTTTCATGAACGCCACTGCTTGTATTGCTCTGATATCGGCATAGTTTTTCCGTAACTCACATTATGTATTGTTGTATTTATAGCTTGTTTGCAGATCGGATGTGTCAAATTGCCCTTTATTATGGCACTGTTATTGCTTTAAAGCTATAATGAGTAAAAAGTTTTGAAGGCATTTTAATATGGGTATAGTTATCACAGTAACATCGGGTAAGGGCGGGGTCGGCAAGTCGACGACACTGGCAAATCTGGCGGTCGGAATGGCTGATGAGGGCAAGAAGGTCGTTGCCATCGACTTTGATATCGGGCTTCGCAACCTGGATATGCTCTTGGGACTTGAAAACCGCATCGTCTATAACGTGATCGACGTGATGGAGGGTAAGTGTAACCTGACTCAGGCGCTTATCAATGACAAGCACAGCAAAAACCTCTACTTTCTTCCTGCTTCGCAGACAAACGACAAAAACATCCTGGACAAGGCCAAAGTCAAAGAGCTTCTCGAGACCTTGAAAAAAGAGTTCGATATCATCCTGCTTGACTCGCCTGCGGGTATTGAGGGCGGTTTCGAGCATGCCATCGCCTTTGCGGATCGTGCTCTGGTCGTCTCGACTCCGGATGTCTCTTCTGTCCGTGATGCGGACAGGGTCATCGGTATCATCGATGCCAAGAGCGAAAAAGCGCAGCGCGGGGAAGAGGTCGAGAAACATGTCATCATCAACCGTATCAAGCCCGAGCTCGTTGAACGCGGAGATATGTTAAACACGGATGACGTCTTAAATATTCTGGCCTTGCCGCTGATCGGTGTGGTCCCCGATTGCGAACAAGTTATCTCTTCAACGAATATGGGAGAGCCTATTATCCGTGATGAGAAGGCGCAGTCGGGTGAGGCCTACAGACGCATCTCGAAGCGTATCCTGGGTGACGAGGTGGATTATCTCGACCTTAGCGTTAAAAAAGGATTCTTTAAAAGGATGTTTAGATGAGTCTGTT
>CAXGZT010000245.1:0-3495 GCA_964014335.1 uncultured Campylobacterales bacterium
TCTACACCGACACTTTCGTCGGCAGCGTCAGATGTGTATAAGAGACAGAGGCCATCACGCTCTGCTCTCAACACGAAGGACGCAAGGTCATCGTGACGCCCGGGCTTGTCGAAAGCTCAGACGAGCTGAATATGGAGTTGATTTCATATATCAACATGGTCTTTGATATCGTGATCGTGACGGGTTCGCTCAATGCAGAGCTCTTTGATAAACATCTGGATGTAAAACAAAAGATTATTCTTGGTGACAAATCAAAGCTGACGGAGACCTTGGCCCAGTATACGGCGAGCGGAGACATTATTCTATTTGCCAATGACGCACCTAACTTTATATGAAAAGTATTGATACTCTAACAGAGTATATAGGCCGTTTCACGGCGCTTGTCCTGGTAATTTTGACATTTTTAGTCGTGTATGATGCGCTTTCGCGCTATCTTTTCCATACGGGCTCTATAGCCCTTCAGGAACTCGAATGGCATCTTTTTGATGTTGTTATCCTGCTGGGTATCTCTTATGCCTTGAAAGAGGGTGCCCATGTTCGCGTAGATATATTTTATGCTAACTTCCAGCCCAGGACGAAGGCGATCGTAGACCTTTTTTCGCATCTGTTTTTAATACTTCCTTTCTCGATATTGATTATATATGTCGGTTTTGACTTTGTTTTACAAAGTTATATGCAGAGCGAAGGTTCATCAAACCCGGGTGGACTCGAATATCGCTTTATCATTAAAAGTGTCATGTTGGTCAGCTTTGTCCTGGTGATACTGCAATCCCTGAGTGAGATACTGAAACGGATAAAGGCTTTGAGGTCATGATAGCCTTTGTAATGTTTTTTCTTGCGCTTATGCTGTTGATGCTGGGCTTTGAAGTCGCTTTTGTATTTGGTTCAATTTCTCTGCTTTTTGCACTCTTGTCTCCCGAAATGGGGGTTGATATCTTCCACTTTCTCCCCTTTAGGATCTATGGGATTATGAGTAATTTTACTCTGATGGCAGTACCTCTGTTTATCTTTATGGGACTTGTGCTAGAAAAAAGCCGTATGGCTGAGGATCTGCTTGTCTCCATGAGCAGACTTTTCGGTTCGCTTCGTGGCGGCTTGGCGATAAGCGTCGTTCTCGTCGGTGCCATATTGGCCGCATCGACGGGAATAGTGAGTGCTTCGGTCGTTATGATGAGTGTCATTGCCCTGCCTTTGATGCTCAGGCATGGATACTCGCCCTCACTCTCATCAGGGACGATCGCTGCATCCGGTACTTTGGGACAGATCATACCGCCCTCTATTGTCTTGATTATCTTGGGTGACGTGATGAGCGTAAGTGTAGGCGACCTGTTTAAGGGTGCCGTTCTTCCCGGACTTCTACTCGTAGGACTCTATATGGGGTATATTCTCGTTTATGCTTTTATTAACAAGAAAGCAGCCCCTGCCATCGAAGGCAAAAAAGAGACTCTGCCTAAAACGCTCAATGCCATCGTGCCTCCTTTGCTGCTGATTTTTATTGTCTTGGGTTCTATCTTCGCCGGAATCGCTTCTCCTACCGAATCAGCGGCTTTCGGGGTGCTTGGTGCGGTACTGCTCTCCGTGTATAAGAGAAGTTTCTCTTTTGAGATACTCAGATACTCAAGTTTGCAGACTCTCAAACTCTCAGGGATGATCTTTATGATCCTGATCGGGGCCACTGCCTTCAGTCTGGTCTTTAATGAACTGGGCGGATCCGATCTTATCCTGGAGTTCTTTTCCGAGGATATAGCCGATCCCTGGATTTTTATCGCCTTTGCCATGCTGATCATCTTTATCCTTGGTTTTTTCATAGACTTTCTTGAGATATCCTTTATCGTCGTTCCGATCATGGTGCCCATCTTAGAAGAGTTGGGTATTGACCCAATCTGGTTCGCGATCCTGGTAGCGATGAACCTTCAGGCCTCTTTTATAACACCGCCTTTCGGCTTATCTCTTTTCTTTCTCAAAGGTGCGGCCAAAGAGATGGTTTCGACTATCGAGATCTATAAGGGGATAATCCCTTTTATCTTTTTACAGGTTTTGGCCTTAGCCTTTGTCATGCTCTTTCCCGATCTTGTCTTTGCTTTTTTATAAAACTCTCTGCGGGTGCACGGAAGTTTATGATATACTAATTTAATTAAGCCGGTTGAGGCTTGTTCCGGATGCAGATACGATGAAGCTATCGTATAGGATACAGTTCAATGCGGCACAATAAATAAAAGATTTTAAAGAGTAGAGTTTATGAAAGATATTTTATATGCCCCTTGGCGTACGGAGTACATCCAAGGTGATAAAGTTGCAGGATGTGTCTTTTGCCATATCTCCGAACATGAGAGTATGGACGAGGAGCTCCATGTGCTTTACAGGGATGAACACTGTTTTGTCGTGATGAACCGCTATCCCTATACACCGGGTCATTTTATGATCATTCCGCATAAGCATACGGATGCCCTGGAAGGCTTGGAAAGCGAAGCCTGGCTGAATATCGCCTCTTTAGCGCAAAAAGGCGTAAGGCTGTTAAAAGAGGGGTTTAATGCCCAGGGGGTCAATATAGGGATGAACCTTGGCAAGGCAAGCGGGGCTGGAATAGCCGAACATATTCATCTTCATCTTGTCCCTCGCTGGGAGAGAGATACAAACTTTATCAGTTCAGTGGCACAGACACGCGTCTATTCGACTGACTTTGAGAAAGTTTATAGAGAAATATTAGACTTGATTCCGCAATATTTGCACTAAAGTGTTATACTGTTAAAAAAAGTTGATGAAAGATAAAGCATGTATAGGACAACGACACCTACCGAGATAAGCTTACTGCAGGGAAAGGAAAAGATTTTAAAGGCAATTTCCCGTGAAAGCTACCTGTATGAACGTTACAAGATTCCTTTTTGTCTAGCAGCGATTAATACTGAAAACAGCAAACATTTTGATACTATCAAGGATTATATACGAAAAACAGATATATTGATCCCCTTAAGTGACAACTATGCCTGCGTTGCTCTTGCATCAACAGAGATCACCGGTGCGATTAAAATGTGTGAAAATTTCATACGTGACCACGCCACGCTTGACCAGCATAATCGAATATTTATAGGCGTTACGAGTGCCGAACATGAACATATTAATTATGATATTGTCTCCAGAGCCTTTTATACGCTTGAGAAGGCAAAAGAAAATAATATATCAACGGTAGAAGATGATAATATACTTAAAAATTTAAAGGTTTCGATATAAGTATCTCCGTTTTAGGCGAGTTTGCTGTTTTTCCAAGGTATTCTGAGGCAGAAGATGATAATATACGGAAAAATTTAAAGGTTTTGATATGAGTATGTCTGTTCTACTGGAGTTTTCTATGTTTCCAACGAGTGCCGAGTGCAGAGGCGGTGCATCCGTTTCAGAGCATGTAAGCAAGGTCATCGATATGATCGATAAAAGCGGCGTCAGTTATCAATTGACGCCTATGGGGACTATTATCGAGTGTGAGTCTATGAAAGAAGCGCT
>CAXGZT010000246.1:0-3458 GCA_964014335.1 uncultured Campylobacterales bacterium
GAGATCAATGTGGGTCTCGTGGGCTCGGAGATGTGTATAAGAGACAGTCGTTTCACTAGGATGTACCAAGAACCTTGTTGACACCGAAGTGATGCTGGGGAAACTTCGTGACTTTGAGATGACCGATGCCAGTGGCGAGGCAGATGTTATTATCGTCAATACCTGCGGTTTTATCGATGCCGCCAAGGAAGAGAGCATTAACACCGTCTTGGACCTTCACGAGCAGCGCAGAGAGGACTCCCTGCTGGTGATGGCCGGCTGTCTGAGCGAACGCTACCAGGAAGACCTTCAAAAAGAGATGAAGGAAGTCGATATCTTTACCGGTGTGGGCGATTATGACCAGATCGATGCCCTCCTTGCCGCCAAGCAGAGCAGGTTCTCCGAATCGACCTACCTGATAGGTAATGAAGAGCGCGTTATCACGGGTTCAAGCTATCACGCTTATATCAAGTTCTCCGAAGGCTGTAACCAGACCTGCAGCTTTTGCGCCATCCCCTCTTTCAAGGGTAAACTCAATTCCCGCGACTTGGACATGGTTGCCCAAGAAGTAGAGTCATTGGTGCGTCAGGGGTATTACGACTTCTCTTTTATCTCACAAGACTCAAGCTCCTATCTCAGAGACAAGAATGTCAAAGATGGACTTATCCACTTGATCAAACGCATCGAACTCGTCGACGGCGTGCGCTCGGCAAGACTCCTCTACCTTTACCCGACCACGGCGAGTCAAAAACTTCTTACAGAGATCGCGAACTCGCCTATTTTTCACAACTACTTCGACATGCCTATCCAGCATATCTCAGACAAAATGCTTCGCCTGATGAAACGGGGATTTGGAAGAGAGAAAACTGTTGAACAGCTAAACTATATGAAAACCCTTCCGAACGCTTTTTTACGCACCTCTTTTATCGTCGGTCATCCCGGCGAGACAGAAGAGGACTTTGAAGAGATGTGCGAATTCGCACGCAACTTCGGGTTTGACCGGATCTCGACCTTTGCCTACTCGGATGAAGAGGGGACGGCCGCTTATGATATGGACGGAAAACTTTCCCAAGAGGTCATAGACAAGCGTGCCGAGATCATGGGCGAGATCGCAAAAGAGGTCATGGAAAAAAGCCTTTTATCCAGAGTCGGAAAAGAGGTCGAACTTGTCATTGACGGCGAGAGCGATGAACATGAGTACCTCTTATCTGCGCGAGAACTCGGGTGGACGCCGGAGATCGACGGCGAAATCTACGTGAACGACAACGAGCTTGGAGAAAATGCGACCCTAAAATTCGGAAAAGTCTATACCGCACGTATTACCGAAAAGGTCGGTGATAAACTTCTCGCCACTGTGATCCGCTAAGGAGAGACGTGAGCCTGCTTCCTTTTGAAAAGCTCCGGTATCTTCAAAACAAAAAACTTCTCCTGGCCTTTTCAGGCGGAGCGGACTCATCCGCCCTTTTTTTTACGCTGATAGAAAACAGTATCCCTTTCGATATCTCCATTGTCCATTACGGTCAGCGCACCCAAGCAGACGAAGAGGTCCGATACGCGCAAGACCTGGCCAAAAAGCATAAGCTTCAATGCCACCTCCTGAGAACAGAAAAAATCGAGCAGAACTTTGAGTATGAGGCGAGGCAGATCCGATATGCCTTTTTTGAAAAGCTCGTCAATGAGCACCACTATACACATCTTCTCACCGCCCACCATCTGCAAGACAGGCTGGAGTGGATGCTTATGCAGCTGTGCAAGGGAGCCGGGAGTGCCGAGCTTGTCGGTATGCGCGAGCAGGAGCCTCGTCCCGGCTATACACTTCTCCGTCCTCTGCTCGGTCTCTCAAAAGAGGAGATCGTCTCTTACCTGCAATCGCGAAATATAAAATGGTTTCATGATGAGACAAATGATGACCTCAGCTATAAACGAAACTATTTCAGACATGAAATCACAACGAAGCTTATCCAGGAGTACAGTGCCGGCATCAAACAGAGTTTCAGGTACCTAGAAGAAGACGTACAAGAGCTCATCAAAGATGTTCAGATCCACGAAGCTGCAAGGATGAGCCTCTTTTTTTCAACAGGCCATAAGCGCAGTGATATTTTTCATGTTGACAAGATCCTAAAATCCAAAGGCTACATCTTAACAGCCCGGCAGAGAGAGGAGCTAAAGACTCGAGACGAGATAATTGCGGGCCGAAGGTTTTTAGTCGTCTTGGATAAGGGAATCTATTATATCGCACCTTATGTCAATGATGTGATGGAGAAGGGGTTCAAAGAAGAGTGCCGGGAGCTGGGAGTACCCGCCAAACTCCGTCCCTACCTCTTCAGGAAACCGGTTGCCTTTATCCTCTTCAACCGCTTTCTACCCTGTAATATAAACATACACACTCCGAAAGAAGGCAAACCTTCATAATCTCCCGGACCCCCTTATCCGCCTAAATATTTAGCCCTAACAGTTAAATATTATTACCCTGCGAGATTAAGCATTAAATTAAACATAAATGTTATATTTAGTGTTAAAAACCGAATTGGGGCAGAAAATGGCTGACGTGACAGAAAACAGGGAGAGCTCGAACAAAGAACTCGCCTTAACCGATATCTTGAAAATCATGGGTGCCTTTATCGGGGTTATAACCGTTCTGGGTTCACTCGTGACAGGAACCCTAAACTACAAACAGTCTGTCCGAGAAACCCTGGATGTAAACTTCCGCGGAATCATCGAAGCGCTCTCCTCAAAAGATGTACAAGACCGTCTCGCCGCTGCAGCCAGTCTCGGTACCTTTATACATAAGGAAGAGTATCGCAATGAAGCGGTCGATATACTGATCAACAGGTTATCAGTAGAACTCGACTATAATGTCTTAAACACCATCAGAGGAAGCTTGAAAAGGGTTGACGAAGATGCGCAGAGAGGTTTTTTTCAAAAACCCTGGAGTGAGAATGAAGACAGAAGCCTTGTTCAAAAACTATTAGACTTGGATAGAAGTCTTTTTCTACAGAAATATGCTGTGAAAAAGTGGAAAGAGGACTGGGAAAAAATACATAAAGAGAGTTTTAAGAAATACTTGCAAGAACGGGATATCTTGATAAGTGAGAAGAAGAAAGAAAAAGGCTTGGAAATAGACAGCGTAATGCTTGAAAACTTAGAGGAGGAGACATCCCGCAACTGGGAGATATATTACAAAAGAGACAAAGATTTTAAAGAGTTGGCTATGCATCAACAAGCCGTTACCGATTTTATCGCTTCTTTTTTAGAAGAGAGTTCAAAAGCTAAGGCTAAAAAAGGACTGCTCTTCAAGCAAAATAATTTTAATTTTGCGCTCTTGATAGATATAGACCTAAGCAGATCAATAATCAGGAGGTCTGCTTTTTCATCCAGCACGATTACGAATACTATCTTTGACGGATCTCGAATCACACATACCTTTTTCACTGATTCCGATCTTGAGAAAAGCAGTTTCAAGGGGTCTGACATATCAT
>CAXGZT010000247.1:0-3413 GCA_964014335.1 uncultured Campylobacterales bacterium
ATTATAAAAGATTATAAAGGCATAGAGATGAAAGTTTTAATTAGAGTGGGGATTATAAGTGCATTACTCGCAGGTTCTGGCTTCGCAGACGGGCTGCCTGATCCGGGAATGGAGATCGTCAAAGGAAGGACCGCAATTGTCATTACAGATCCGCAGAATGACTTCTTAAGTCCTGATGGTGTGACCTGGGGCGTAGTCGGAAAAAGTGTCGTTAAAAACAATACCGTTGAAAATATTGATACACTTTTCGCATTAGGCAAAAAGTACAAGATCCCCGTGTTTGTTTCACCCCATTATTATTATACTTCAGATAACAATTGGAAATTCGGCGGTGCCTTAGAGGTATTAATGCATGATATTAAGATGTTTCAACGTGATCATGCATTAAGTACAAAAGGGTTTAAAGACTCGGGGGCAGATTGGCTGGAACAATACAAACCCTATATCAATGACAAAAACACTATTGTGACCAGCCCGCATAAAGTTTATGGGCCTGAATCGAACGATCTCGCTCTTCAATTGCGTAAACGGGGTATCGAAAAGGTTTTTTTAGGCGGGATGTCTGCAAATTTATGTACGGAAAGCCATATGCGTGAATTAATGGAAGAGGGGTTTGAAGTATCGGTAGTCAAAGATGCGACGGCCGCTGCTCAGATTGGTGAACTTGACGGGTATGAAGCCGCGGTAACAAACTTTCGTTTTATAGCCAATGATGTGGTAACTACGAAAGAAGCCAGGGCCAAGATCGAAGCCGTGTACAAAAAATAAAAGAAGCCCTTATGAATCAAAATTTCACAAAAATGGCTTTCACCCAAAGCGTTAAAGATGTTCAAACGGAGTTCGGTTCGAGAAACCATTATGCCAAGCTTGAACATTCTGCAGACAGGTTTGAGTTGACGGAAAAAGAAGAACCTTTCATCAGGACAAGAGACAGTTTTTATCTATCCAGTGTTGGTGAAAACGGTTGGCCTTATGTGCAGTATCGAGGCGGACCAAAAGGGTTTTTAAAGATCATTGATTCAGCTACCTTGGGTATGGCGGACTATAGAGGAAACGGGCAATACATTAGTACCGGAAACTTTAACTCTACCAGGAAGGCCATGCTTTTTTTAATGGATTATCCGACTAAAAGTCGTTTGAAGATTTGGGCGGAGGCGGAGGTGCTAGCTATCAAAGAGAATGAAGAGTTAGCAAAGAAACTCGTAGATGATGAATATGGAGCCGTTATAGAAAGGCTTTTACTTTTTCATATAAAAGCTTACGACTGGAACTGTAAGCAACATATAACACCACGGTTCACTCTTGAAGAGTATCAAAACATGGCCCTACGCCAGCAGCCGTAAATAAAGGAATACTCCTCTTCGTCTAAACTATTGTGATTGTAAACGACAACACAGCACCTACTTGTCTCTCATTTAAATCCTCTGATTATGAATAAAGATCCGGATATGCAGAGGCCGAACATCGAACACAAGAAGGCAGTTCAACGAGCATAACCTCTATAGTGAGAGGTTCATAGGGAGTCTATTGTCCGGGATGCATTGCCATAATCATCATTTAGCTATAATTCCACAAACAGAACAAGGATAAGTCTCATGGCAAAGTTTGAGCTGGCTTCGGAGTTCCAACCCTCAGGTGATCAACCCGAGGCTATCAAAGTACTGACAAACTCTATCAAAGCCCATAACCGTTATCAGACCCTTGTCGGCGTCACGGGATCGGGCAAGACCTACACTATGGCACAGGTCATACAGGCGCTTCAGATCCCGACGCTTATCATGACCCATAACAAGACCCTGGCGGCCCAGCTCTATTCCGAGTTTAAGGGCTTCTTTCCGAACAACCATGTCGAGTACTTTATCTCCTACTACGATTATTACCAGCCCGAGGCCTATATCCCGCGTCAGGACCTTTTTATCGAAAAAGACTCTTCCATCAATGATGAGTTGGAGCGTCTGCGTCTCTCTGCCACGGCCAACCTCCTCTCCTACGACGACGTCATCTGTGTCGCTTCTGTTTCCGCCAACTACGGCCTTGGTGACCCTGATGAGTATGTCAAGATGGTACAGGCTCTTGCCATAGGGGATGAGATCAACCAGAAACAGCTTCTTCTGCGCCTTGTAGAGATGGGATATACGCGAAATGACAACTTTTTTGACCGCGGTAATATCCGCGTCTCGGGAGATGTCATCGACGTCTTTCCTGCCTACCATGAGGATGAGGCGATACGCATAGAGTTTTTCGGAGATGAAGTCGATGCTATCTACAGCATAGACGTGCTTGAGAACAAGAAAATCGAGACCTTCAATAAGGTCACGATCTATGCGACGAGTCAGTTTGCCGTCGGAAACGAAAAGCTCTCGCGCGCCATCAAACGCATTGAAAAAGAACTGGATGAACGCCTCAACTACTTCTCAAAAGAGGAGAAGGCCGTAGAGTACCAGCGAATCAAGCAGCGTACCGAATTCGACCTTGAGATGCTTGAAGCGACGGGTATGTGCAAGGGAGTAGAAAACTACTCCCGCCATCTGACGGACAAAAAAGAGGGGGAAGCCCCTTTTACCCTCCTGGACTATTTTGCCCAGAGACACAAGGAGTATCTTGTAATCGTTGACGAATCCCATGTCTCCCTTCCGCAGTTTCGCGGGATGTATGCGGGGGACAGAAGCCGTAAAGAGGTCCTGGTCGATTACGGCTTCAGGCTTCCCTCTGCCCTGGACAACAGACCCTTCAAATATGATGAGTTTATTGAGAAAGCGCCCCACTATCTCTTCGTCTCCGCGACGCCAAACGAGACCGAGCTGGAACTCTCCTCCGCCGTCGCCCATCAGATCATCCGTCCCACCGGCCTGCTTGACCCTATCATCGAGGTAAAGAGCTCCGACAACCAGGTAGAAGACCTGCATGACGAGATCAAAAAGATCATCGCAAAAAACGAACGCGTTTTGGTCACCACACTGACCAAAAAGATGTCGGAGGCCTTGACGAAGTATCTTGCAGACCTTGGAATAAAGGTCCAGTATATGCACTCCGATATCGATGCGATTGAACGAAACCAGATCATTCGGGGGCTTCGTCTGGGGGAGTTCGATGTGCTTATCGGGATCAACCTTCTCAGAGAGGGGCTCGACCTTCCCGAAGTAAGTCTGATTGCCATACTTGACGCCGACAAAGAGGGCTTTTTGCGCTCAGAAACGGCGCTCATCCAGACCATGGGGCGTGCGGCACGAAACGCCCAAGGCAGAGTTATCCTTTACGCCAACAAGATCACAAAGTCTATGAAAAATGCGATGGATACGACTATCGCACGCCGGGAACTGCAGGACAAATACAATAAAGAGCACGGCATCGTCCCGCAGACGGTCATTCGAAAACTTGATGAGAACCTAAAGCTCGAAGATGCAGGCGAACTT
>CAXGZT010000248.1:0-3412 GCA_964014335.1 uncultured Campylobacterales bacterium
ATAATATCAAGATCCTTACTCTTGTGGGCGGCGAAGCGATTTATCCGCAGAAAGCCGCTCTTGAAAAAGGCGTACATATCGTCGTCGGAACACCCGGACGGATCATGGACACGATCACCAAGGGTCATCTTCATCTCGATCAGGTGAAAAGACTGGTTCTGGATGAAGCGGACAGGATGCTCGATATGGGGTTTTATGATGACATAGCGGCCATCATAAGGGAGATACCCTCCAAACGTCAAACCCTTCTCTTCTCTGCCACCTTTGAAGCAGAGACAAAAAAACTCTCTAAAAAGTTCCAAAACGAGGCCCAGTTTGTCAAGGTAGGGGCCCAGGAGTCCGAGACAAACATCACCCAACACTTCTACAAGGCTGAAAAAGCCCAAAAGTTACGGCTTATCGAAGCTATCATCTCCAGCAATAAGATAAGCTCGTGCATCATATTCTGCAACATGAAGAGCAGCTGTGACGAGGTCTGTTCGGCCTTGCAGGAGAGAGGGTTTGACGCCGCTGCTCTGCACGGTGATATGGAGCAAAAAGATCGCAATGAGGTCTTGATAATGTTTAGCAACCGGAGCCGAAACATCCTCGTAGCTACCGATGTAGCCGCGAGGGGTCTTGATATCAGAGACCTTCCTGCCATCATCAATTATGATATCACCCCTCACCCCGAAGTTCATATGCACCGCATCGGCAGAACGGGACGCATGGGAAAAGAGGGAGCCGCCTTTACCCTTGTCGGCTCCAAAGAGATGAAGTTTTTCAGGGCCATACAGGAATATGCCAAAGAGGAGTTCGTATTTGAAGAAGCCAAAAATCTGCATAGCGACAAGAACTTCGACAGAACAGCGCCTATGCGTACGCTCAAGATATTAGGCGGCAAAAAAGAGAAACTTCGCCCCGGCGACTTTGTCGGTGCGCTAAGCGGCGAACTCGGCTTCAGAGGGGATGTAATCGGCAAGATCTCCGTCTTGGACCGTATGAGCTATATCGCCATCGAAAAAGAGCGGTTCTACTCTATAGAGCTTAGGAACGACAGACTAAAGGTCAAGAAAACCAGGTATAGATATATCAAACTCTGAGCTCCGGGACCACAAGTCCTCGATAGCTAATACGGGTTCAAAAAACATTATCCGTCCAGAATATTTTTTTATATATCTTTTACACAAACCTGCTATTATTACGACAATAAGGAGAACTACAATGAAGAAAGTATCGATCTCGAAAAAGGTACACATACCCCTGATAATATCTATTCTTATAGGTTTTATTGTTATCGCATTTAACTATTTTTCCTCGGTTAATTCTATACGCGATGATGTTTACAATCAACAAGCAGAAAATCTGAGCAGCTTTTTTAACGAAGCGATGGACAGCAAAAAAAATATAGGGTTGACTAACGCCATAAATATTGCAAAAAACTATTATGTCATCGAGTCTTTAAAAACGCAAAACCGTGATCTCGCGATCAAGGGCTTGGGAGAAGTCACAGGAGACTTTAGAAAAAATACCAAATATAAAAATATCAAGGTTCACATCCATGACAGCGATGTACGCAGTTTTTTGCGTGCCTGGAAGCCTGGAAAATGGGGTGACGACCTGAGCGGTTTTAGAAAAACGATTGTCGCTGTTAAAGAAGGTAGAAAACCGATTGTCGGTATAGAACTCGGACGTGCCGGGATGGTTCTTCGCGGCTTGGCTCCCGTTGAAGTTGACACCTACCTGGGCTCTGTCGAGTTCATGCAGGGGCTGAACTCTATTGTCAAAGACGGGGCTAAAAAATTCGGTATTGATACGGTGATTCTAATGGACAACCGTCACTTGTCGACGGCGTCAGCACTTAAAGATGCAACAAAAATCGGCAGCTATACCCTTGCCGTTAAACCGGACGTCGTCAATAAAAAGTTTTTTAATGAATTGGACCAGATCGGGATCTCTAAAGAGGGGATGCAGCAAAGTGAAAACTACTTCGTTGTTTCTGTTCCGATTTACGACTTTTCAAAACAGCTCATCGGTTATGCCGTAATGGGTAAAGAGCTGAAGAGTGTCGAACATATCATTGCACAGTCTGAAAACTCGCTCTTAACACAAGTGATGATCATGGCACTGATAGATCTGGTGATATTAGGTCTTTTGGTCTGGATTATAAAAACTGCCGTAACCGATCCGATTACAAAACTGGACAGGGTAGCACGTGAGCTGGCAAACGGTGATGCCGATTTAAGTCGGCGTATGGAAGTCATAAGTGACGATGAGATCGGAAAAGCGGCACAGAGTTTTAACGTCTTTCTCGACAAGGTCGAAGATATAGCTTTAAATGCCAAGGGTGAAGCAGAAAAAGCAGAAGCCGCCAATGAAAACATCAAAGAGCAGATGAAAAAGAACAGTATGACACTGCAACTTTCCGAAGGGATGATTAAAGCTTCGACCAGCAACGCTAAAAACCTGCAGTCTAGTATGGAAAAAAATATTCAGAGCGTCAACGTCGTCAACACCTTGAATGAACAGACGGAAGAGGTCATTGCAGAGGTCAACCATAAAACGGATGAAGTCATAGATATCATAGGCAATATAGCTGAAATGATAAGCGAATCCCGAACCAGTTCAGAAGGTCTGAATGAAAATGTAGCTGAAATATATTCAGTAATCGCACTGATCAAGGATATCTCAGACCAGACGAACCTACTGGCTTTGAACGCTGCAATCGAGGCTGCCCGTGCCGGCGAACACGGACGTGGATTTGCCGTGGTTGCCGATGAGGTAAGAAAGTTGGCAGAGCGCACGCAAAAAGCGACCAGCGAGGTGGAGGCCAATATCAGTATCTTAAAACAAAACAGTGTCTCTATGCTTGAAAACAGCGAACAAGTAGCCGAATTTACGCAGCAGTCTTCGGGCAAGCTTGATGAATTCAAACAGAGCCTTGCTCAACTTGTAAATAATGCAAAAACAATTAAAGCTGACAATGAGGGCATCGCAAAAGAGCTGTTCATGGATATCAGTAAACTTGATCATATGATCTTTAAGTTCGGTGCATATACATCCGTCTTTGAAAACAAGGTTGCCAAAGACATCACTGACCATCACAGCTGCAACTTCGGCCAATGGTATCAGACCGAAGGAAAACAGGCTTTCGGTCAAAACAGCAGCTTTTCACAAATAGATCAGCCGCATAAAAAAGTGCATGACAATGTTATCGAGGCGATGAAAATCGTCGGTAACAAAGATCTTCTCAATCATGCAGATGAAATCGTGCAGCTCTTTACTCAAACAGAGCAAGAGAGTGACAGGTTCTTTGCGCTTTTGAATGATTTAGCCAAAAATTCTTGAGCATAAAGAATATGGGGAGAACCTCTCCTTTATATTAATTATATAGGACTACTTTTAAACTGCCTCAGGCTTCGTTCTTCTGCCC
>CAXGZT010000249.1:0-3373 GCA_964014335.1 uncultured Campylobacterales bacterium
ACACCGACACTTTCGTCGGCAGCGTCAGATGTGTATAAGAGACAGGTTATAAAGCGTTGTCAACGGATCCGTGTAGACATAACGCGACAGCTCGGTCATCTTTTTATCATACTCTGTTGAGGGTTCACTGATCCTTATCGCAAAACTCTTTTTTTCGCTGTCGGGCATCCCGATGATCTTGGCCTGATAGGATTTTGACTGATGCAGTGCTTGATTGAAAAAAGTGATGGTCGCCTTCTGCTCTTCAGAACCTGCCACCTTTTGGAGCCAATCAGCATATTTTTTCTTTTGAAATAACTCGCTATGGAGGTCTACCGATTCTATAAAGCTCCAGGTGTCCGGAAAGCTTGTGTGGAATGCTTCTATATCGGGAAGGTCAAGTGCATGAAAAAATGCCCTGTTTGCCAAAAAGAGCTTTCCCTCCTTTACGGTAAGGATCATACTCTCTTGAAGGTTTAGGACCGTTTGTATCTGTCGGACAGACTCCTGCGTGTCTTCCATGCGCTGCGTCTGCAGTTCACGGTCAAGATAGAGTTGGTTGATGTAGTCAAGCACTCCCGAAAGGTTCTCATCAAAGACCTCCGAGAGGCGTTCGAGCAGGCTTGTGTCCTGCATCGGCAACTCGCCCTTGCTGACAAGTCGGCGGAATATGGAGCGGCGGAATGCCATACAGATCTGCAGGACATCTTTGACGGTGATATCTTTGTCACACATGTAATCAACAAACTTGTTCATTACGGGACAGTTCCCGATCTCCTTGGTACCGTCAAGGACACCGATAGAGTAATCAAACACTTTTTCGGCAAAAAGCGGTTTGAATTTATAGCGGCTTATCTTATATCTCTTAAATATCTCGATGATTTTAGGATCCTCCATCCACATCGTTAATATCTCTGTTTTGCTGGACTTTAAAGTCATAAGGATACCTTCCGGTATCTTCTGTTCTGATTGCATTTTCTGTTTCCTTGATTCAGGCAGTAGTATATTGTATCCGCTTAACAAAATCCCATTTTTTTGAAGTTGTTTAAATGAATCTGTTTTAGTAAAATATTATATGGAAATTTTAGTAATTGAAAGCAAATTCTTCTTCATATTCAAGCGAAAAAAGAATATTTTTAAAAAAGTACCGAAACCCTCTACCTCTTTTTTACGAATGCGACCCTACACGAGCACCAGGGATAATCCCTCAATGCCCCGTATGCAGTTTATATAGCGTACTGACAAGCTTTATTTCTTCAAAGAGATCTTTTTTTCTGCTTTCTCTTTCTCTTTGTAGGCTTTGACATCTTTCTTAATCTGCTGTTTCAGCTCTTTTTTGAGCATGTCTTTGATCTGTTTTTTAACGTACTTTTGTACTTTTTCTTTATCAATCATGTCGCACCTCTGTATTAAGATATAATCACCTATAAACAATGATAGAGCACTCTAGCTTATGGAATCATAAAACGAAAAAGCAGCTTCTTATTCCAGTATAATAGTCCAGTGCAAAGAGGGGTGTGCAGATGAAAATTATCAGTCTTGGTTCGATCAATATCGATCATGTCTACAGGGTAGATCATTTCGTTCGTCCCGGAGAAACGCTCCAAAGTAAAAGTTATGGCATCTTCTCGGGAGGTAAGGGAGCCAATCAGTCTCTCTCCCTTGCCCGTGCAGGAGCCAGAGTCTTTCATGCGGGAAAGATAGGAAAGGAGGGGGCATGGCTTAAACAGAGGCTTGAGGAAAACGGAGTGGATACAAGTCTGATCGAAACGGTGAACCTCCCTACGGGGCATGCGGTTATTCAGGTCAACAATGAGGGCGAAAATGCCATTATAGTCCACGGTGGAGCGAATGAGGCTTTTACGGACGCCGATATTGACAGGATCCTCGATCTTTGCGAACCGGGTGATTATCTGCTTTTGCAAAACGAGATCAACAAGATTGAAAAGATCCTTCACAAAGCCAGGGACCTTACCGTCGTCTTTAACCCCTCTCCTATGAACGATAGGGTCAAAGGGTATCCTCTGGGGCTCGTAGATATCTTTATAATCAATGAAACCGAAGGTACAGCCCTCACGGATCAGGAAGATCCCGACAGGATAATAGATGCCATGCGAAGGCTCTATCCCAAGAGCAAAACGGTCTTGACGCTGGGCAAGGAGGGCCTTGTCTATTCGGATGATGAACAGCGTATCAGGCTTCCCGCCTTGAAGGTAAAAGCTATAGACACCACCGGAGCGGGAGACAGTTTTGTCGGATACTTTCTGGCCGGACTGGCGGAGGGAATCAAGGTGAAAGAGTCTCTGCAGGCAGGGATAGTGGCTTCGGCCCTGTGTGTGACACGCAAGGGAGCGGGGGACTCTATCCCGAAGAGGGAAGAGGTCGAGAACTTTTCCAGACAATAGCGTTTATACGGCGGAGGCACACCCTATACAATGAGTGGCTTCGGGCAGGAGCAGAAGCCTTCGGAAAGGGATCTCTTCCTCGCACTCCATGCACAGACCGTAAGTGTCTTCCTCCACCTTCCGCAAGGCGTATTTCAATTTCTTTTGCCGTATTTTCGCCTGATGCAGGCTCTTTTCACTGATGAGCTGGTCGTTCATCAGCTCGAAGCGTGCGAGATCGCCCAGAGAACACTCGGGAGTGATGGGCTGGCAGAGTTCTTGAAGCTCTTTTATCTCTTTTGTCAAAGCATCAAGATCGTTTACTGTCTTTACCCTGATCTCTTTGCGTTGAGCATTCGTCATCGTACCCTCTTGTAGCATGAGAAGAAGTGGGGGACGGGGGGATCTTGCGTATCGTCATAGGCCAAAAAACTCTGCTCTTCGAGACCGCACCGTACAAAACCGTCCAGCTCTTCTTTATCCAAAGGGAGGGGGATGGCGTCTTCCTGCTCACCTTTAAGACGACTTCGGCAGGAGACAAGCATATCTCCCTGCGGTGCAAGAAGAGAGACCATGGCGTCTCGCGCCCGTATTCTGTACTTTCCCGGAAGGACTTGGATGGTATTGCACTCGTAGACCAGGTCAAAGGCTTCAGCCCACTGCTCAGGATAGTCAAAGAGGTCGGCTACGAGGTAGTTCACCTTAGTGTCCGGATAACGGTTTTTACACAGACGTATCGCCTCGGGCGAGATGTCGAAGGCAGTGACCTCATACCCGGCTTCGCTCATAGCCTCGGCATCATCACCGACCCCGCAGCCGACGGCAACGGCCTTTGTCCCCTCGTGCTCTTGAGGAGACTCTCTTAACCATCGAAGCAGACAGGGGTTTGCCTGCAGGTCGGCCCAGAAGACGGCATTGTGGTCGCCTTCGGCATCGGTATAGATAGAGTCAAACCAGCCGAGAGGGTCATCCTTTTCCTGATAAGACCTGACCATATTTTTGTATTTAAC
>CAXGZT010000250.1:0-3371 GCA_964014335.1 uncultured Campylobacterales bacterium
TTTACGTCTGCACAGTTCTGGAAGCGGTATCTGGGCAAAAAGCGGCGGCAGCGACTCCAAATTCGGACTGAGCGCGACCGAACTGCTGGAGGCAATAAGCCTGCTAAGAGAAAACGAGCTTCTAGACGCTTTTCATATGGTGCACTTTCATATCGGTTCCCAGATGGAAGACATCACGCCTTTGAAACGCGCCCTCAGGGAAGCCGGAAACATTTACGCCGAACTCAAAAAGATGGGAGCGGACAGCCTCCATGCGATCAATATCGGCGGCGGTTTGTCCGTCGAATATGCGCAGCATCCCGGGGATAGACTCTGCACCTATACGATAGAAGAGTTCTCTAACGATGTTGTTTTCTTGCTTGGCGGCATTATGAACAAAAAAGGGGTTGAGCATCCGGATATCTTTACTGAATCCGGCCGTTTTATCGTTGCTTCGCATTCGGTATTGATCACCCCTGTTCTGGAGCTTTTTTCACAAGACCATCAAGAAAGATCTCTGCGTATCAAAGAGAAGAACCCTCCCCTGATTGAAGAGCTCGTGGAGCTGAACCAACTGCTTGATACCAAGAACTCGATCGAATATCTGCATGATGCGCTTGACCATATGGAGTCGCTCTTCACTCTTTTTGACCTGGGCTATATCGACCTTCAGGACCGTTCTAACGCCGAGATCTTGGTGCATGTTATCATCAAGAAAGCACTACAGCTCTCTAAGGACCACCCTACTACAGAGCTTGAAAAGCTCCAGGAACGACTTCAGGAACATTACTTGATCAATGCCTCGATCTTTCAGAGCATCCCCGATTATTGGGGGCTTGGACAGCGTTTTCCGATCATGCCTCTACATAAACTTGACGAGCCGGCACTGCGTTCGGCCAACCTTTGGGATATCACCTGCGACAGTGACGGAGAGATCGGGTTTTCAAGCTCTTCACCGCTTTATCTGCATGATGTCAATCTGGATGAAGAGGAGTATTTTCTCGGTTTTTTTAATGTCGGTGCCTATCAGGAGACCCTGGGAATGAACCACAACCTCTTCTCCCATCCCAGTGAATGCAGCGTGGAGATCACCAAAGAGGGATACTCTCTTCATAATATAGATGAATCAAACACCCTGCTGAAAGTAATATCGAGTCTGGGATATGATGAGACGCAAATTTTAATCCAGCTAAAAAATTCGCTGGCACGCACTACTTTTATCACAGAAGAAGAAAAAAGTGATACACTTCAGAAGTTAGAACTCTATTTGTATCAGAATAGTTATCTAAGAACAACAAACTAATAGGACGAATTTTTGGGACTGTTTGCACAAATCAGAGAAGACTTTAGAAATGTATATAATAACGATCCTGCTATTCATTCACGGGTAGAACTCTTTTTCAACTACCCGGGTGTCTGGGCTATTGCCGCCCATAGAGTCGCCCACCGTCTGTATAAGGCAAACTGGAAGCGTTTAGCCCGTATCATCATGGGGATCAATCAAATCATCACCAGTATCGACATTCACCCTGCCGCCACGATCGGTTGCCGTGTTTTTATCGATCACGGTACAGGCGTTGTCATCGGTGAGACGACCATTATTGAAGATGATGTTCTCATATATCAGGGCGTCACTCTGGGCGGCGTCAATCTCCTACCCGGAAAACGCCATCCTACGATAAAAAAAGGTGCTGTTATCGGTGCTGGAGCAAAGGTGCTTGGTAACATCACCATTGGCGAAAACTCCAAGGTCGGCGCGAACTCTGTCGTCGTCAAAGAGGTGCCGGAACGCTCGACTGCTATCGGTATTCCGGCGCGTGTCGTTGACAAAGGACGCTGCAAAGACCCTTTCTCACACAATAAGCTTCCGGATGTAAACAAAGAGATCTTTGAGTACCTGCTGAAGCGTGTTGCCGTACTCGAGCATATCATGGTCAGGGAGAACAAAGAGATACTCGAGCAAGACCTTGAACTTGAACATATATATGAATCGTTTATTAAGTCTATGAAAGCATAGTAAAACACTCTTTTTCCACTGTCTGTACTTAATAAAAGATATAATATAGAAAAAGTTTTGCTATAATCTCAAAACAAAAACAAGATACTCCCCTGGATGTTTCTTAAAATAACAACGTTTTTAAAGGGTATATATGCTCTCTGACAGAATCAACATTCTCTCCGAATCTATTACAATCGCGGTAACGACCTTGGCCCAAGAACTTCGTGCTCAGGGAAAAGATATACTCAGCTTTTCTGCCGGTGAGCCTGACTTTGACACGCCTCAGGTCATTAAGGAAAGTGCGATAGCGGCTATCAATGCAGGCTTTACTAAATATACGGCCGTTGACGGTATTCCCGAACTTAAAGCAGCTGTTAGCGCCAAGCTAAAACGCGACAACGGCTTAGAATATGCTGCAAATCAGATTATCGTAAGCAACGGTGCAAAGCACTCATTGTTTAATCTTTTTCAAGCGACCATCAATAAGGGTGATGAAGTTATCATCCCTGCTCCATATTGGGTGACCTATCCCGAATTGGTGAAATATAGCGGCGGTACAGTCGTTGAAATACAGACAGATGATACAAGCTCTTTCAAGATCACGCCCGAACAGTTAAAAGAAGCCATCTCTGCCAAGACTAAGATGCTTATTCTTACAACACCTTCTAATCCGACTGGATCGGTATACAGCAAAAAAGAACTCGAGGCCTTAGCAGCCGTCCTTAAGGGAACGGACATTCTTGTGGCAAGCGATGAGATGTATGAAAAACTCATCTACGACGGTCAATTCACATCAGCGGCTGCAATCAGCGAAGATATGTATAACCGTACGATCACGATTAACGGGCTGAGCAAATCTGTGGCAATGACAGGATGGCGTTTTGGATACCTCGCGGCTAAAGATACAAAACTTATCAAAGCGATGAAGAGTCTTCAGAGCCAAAGTACTTCAAACATCTGTTCAATCACGCAAAGAGCTGCGATAACGGGGTTAGACGGTTCAGCAGATAAAGATATTGAGATGATGCGTCAATCTTTTTCAAGTCGCAGAGATGAAGCCGTCGATCTTTTCAATGCCATCGACGGTATTTCTGTCGTAAAACCCGATGGGGCATTTTATCTCTTTGTGAATATCAGTAAAATAGAGAAAGACTCGCTTAAATTCTCTAAAGAACTTTTGGAACAGACCGGTGTTGCTATTGTTCCTGGTGTCGGCTTCGGAACAGACGGGCACTTTAGATTCTCTTTTGCAACAGATATAGATAGCATTCGCGAGGGGATCAGGCGCATAGAAGAGTTCATCTCTAAAAACTACTGACTTTGAAGTCTGTCTTTTAGGCAGGCATTCTTACTCCTCTCTCATTAGAGATCTTATCTCTATTTACCTTTATCA
>CAXGZT010000251.1:0-3354 GCA_964014335.1 uncultured Campylobacterales bacterium
CTACACCGACACTTTCGTCGGCAGCGTCAGATGTGTATAAGAGACAGGGCCCATACCATGGGCCTCAAAGTTATCGCTGAGGGTGTAAAAAACGAAGAACAGCTAAGGGTGCTCAGAGAACTTGATTGTGATATATATCAGGGTGACATCTATGTAAAACCGCTTGCGGGAAAAGAGTTTAGCCGGATACTCTCTAAGCGGTATTAAGAGGCGGTATCGCCCTTCCCTTCACCTCTTCCGGCAGAGGTTTGAGGACCTTAGTCGTTGATTTTTTCTTTGATCTCTCGGGCCAGGTTTGAGCAGTTTCGGATCTTTTGGGACAGAGAAAGAGATTCATTCAGCAATACTTGTATAAAAGCCGAACCGACGATGACGCCGTCGGCACCTCTTACCTTCTCTTTTGCCGTCTTCTCGTTCACACCGAAACCGACATATACCGGTGTCTGCGTACACTCCTTGATCGAAGCGATAATACCTTGAAGGTCTTCAGACCTGCCTGCACCCGTAATGCCCGCATAAGCGACGAGATAGATAAACTTCTGGGCATCACTGACTATCTCTTTGATACGCTCGGGCGTATCCGTCGGTGCGACAAAACTGATGTTTGAAACGCTGTTCGCCTTGAAAAGATCTTGATACGCCCCTGCTTCCTCATGCGGCAAGTCCGGGATAATCATCCCCGAAACGCCCAACTCTTTGGCCTTAGGCAAAAGCTTATCCATCCCGTACTGGTAAAAAAGGTTGAAATAACCCATCCATAGGACATCTGCCTCTTTGGCCACCTGGGCAGAAACATCCAGCAGATCCTTGAACTTAAAACCGAGCTCCAGGGCCTTGTGGTTTGCTCTTTCAATCACCGGTCCGTCCGCGACGGGATCAGAAAAAGGCACACCGAGTTCAATCGAATCCACACCGTTTTCAGAGAGGGCCAAAGCAAGGTCTGCCGTAAAATTTTTATCAGGAAAGCCTGTTGTGATGTATCCTACAAGTTGTTTCAAAAAGTCTCCATATCGGGTAGTTTTAAAAGGGAGAACGTGATCTTTGTCATAGGGTTGTCCAGTTTTAAATCTTCTTGCCACTGTATATACATATCGTTGACAGAGACCAGCCAGTTCACGACCTCTTCGTTTGCCGGTCCTTCTTGAAAACGCATCTTTTCAAGTGAATCTTCGACAAAAGTCGACAAGCGTATCATAGGCTCGATTTTCAAAAAACCGGAGGCTGATTTAATATTATGAAAGATTCTGAAAAGCTCTTCGAGAGCATGCGAATAGCGTTCTTTTTTGCCTAAATCTATAATCAATGGTTCCATAATCTCAACCATCATCGCATAATGGTCCAAAAACTCATCTACGATTTCAAAATCATAATTCTCTTCTAAATCACGACGGACACCCATACGTTCTCCTAATTTGCCTAATTATACCAGCATAGAGTAAAATTTTCTATACACCTGAAGATAAAAAAGCAAATTAATTCAATTAGATTTAGTATAATACGATAACATTGCAAAATAAAGTTTTTGCACCCAAGGTCAACTCATGAAAAGAAGAACTCAAGCTCAACAGAGGGAGGCACTATATGCCCAATCCTAAGAAACTCTCCATCAACGCTATCAAAAAAGCCAAAAATGAACGTCTATTGACGATGATAACGGCTTATGATGCTCTGTTTGCCAGCTTGTTTGAAGAGAGCGCAGACATTATTCTTGTCGGCGACAGCCTCAATATGAGTTTCAACGGAAGAAGCGACACACTTAGTGCAACGCTGGATCAGATGATCTATCACACAAACGCCGTTTGCAACGGGGCAAAAAACACCTTTGTCATTTGCGACATGCCTTTTGGAACCTACAATAGCGAGGCAGAAGCACTTAAGAATGCTACTCGCGTTTATCAGGAGTCCCCCGCAGATGCCGTAAAAATAGAGGGCGGAAAGGAGAAGGCCTCCCTGATTAAAACCCTCACTCAAAGCGGCATCGCCGTATGTGGACATATCGGTCTCCTTCCCCAGTCGGTAAGAGGCGAAGGCGGATACATCGTTCGCGGAAAGACACCTTTGGATATCGAGGAGTTGATCGAAGACGCCGAAGCCGTCGAAGAAGCCGGAGCATTTTGTATCGTTGTCGAAGGCGTCAAGGCCGAGGCTGCTGCACTCATTGCCCAGGCCGTAAAGGTACCCGTCATCGGAATCGGAGCCGGATGCGGTGTAGACGGGCAGGTACTTGTCTTCTCGGATATGCTCGGTCTGTTTGAAGCCTTTACCCCCAAGTTTGTCAAAAAGTATCTAGACGGAGCTTCTCTTGTCAAAGAAGCGCTTTCTCGCTATAAAAACGAAGTGGAGGCTAAAGATTTTCCGGCCCAGGAACACACCTATTAATGGAACGTATCGTTGAGATAGAAAAGTTCAGCTCCGAGAGCGAACTGGAAAAATCGCTAAGACCCGACTCCTGGGATGACTATATCGGTCAGGAGCAGCTCAAAAAAAACCTTAGCGTGTTTATAGAGGCCAGCAAGAAGCGCGCCGAATCCCTTGACCATGTTCTCTTTTTCGGTCCTCCGGGTTTGGGCAAGACGACCCTCGGACTTATCATCGCTAACGAGATGAATGCCAGCATCAAAGTCACGGCGGCGCCGATGATCGAAAAAAGCGGAGATCTGGCTGCAATCTTGACCAACCTTGAAGAGGGGGACATCCTTTTTATTGATGAGATACACAGGCTCTCTCCCGCCGTCGAAGAGATCTTGTATCCCGCCATGGAAGACTTCCGTCTTGATATCATCATCGGTTCGGGACCGGCTGCACAGACCGTGAAGATCGATCTTCCGACCTTTACCCTTATCGGTGCCACTACGCGCGCGGGTATGCTCTCCAACCCCCTTCGTGATCGTTTCGGTATGAACTTCAGACTGCAGTTCTACGACCCTGAAGAGTTAGCTACGATTATGGAAAAAGCTTCCGAAAAACTGGATAAGCCTATAGAGAGAGAGGCAGCCTTGGAGATCTCTCGCCGAAGCCGCGGTACGCCCCGCATAGCGCTTCGTCTTTTACGCCGTGTACGCGACTTTGCGGAGGTTGCAGATGAACCCACTATCTTATTGAAGCGAACACAATATGCACTCAACGAACTGGGGATCAACGACAACGGATTTGATGAGATGGACCTGCGTCTGCTGAAGCTTTTGGTAGATGCCAAAGGAAAAGCCATGGGCCTCAGCACGATTGCCGCCGCCCTTAGCGAAGACGAGGGGACGATCGAAGACGTCTTCGAGCCTTATCTCCTGGCGAACGGATACCTTTAACAATCCGCACATCACACACTACATAGAGCAGAGAAATATCCAGTCCATAGTA
>CAXGZT010000252.1:0-3353 GCA_964014335.1 uncultured Campylobacterales bacterium
GACAAGTAGCATATCGCAGGATACCCCCTCTTCATTCTCAAAACCTATTTCAACTCCCCTCTCTGATGCTTCAGCCTTTAAAATCTTATGCTCCTGCAAAAATTTGACCTTCATCTTTTCCAGCTGCCTTAGCAGGCCTTCTTGGATCAATGGATGGGCATCCTTTTGAACCCCTTGTGTATGCGATATCAAGGTCACCTCTACGCCTGATGCCGCAAAGAATGAAGCCATCTCCAGACCGATCGCACCCGCTCCGTAAATACAGATATCTTTTGGCAGTTCCTTCAGCTCTAAGATCTCATCGCTGGTAATCACTCTTTTGGCATCATAAATGATACCCTCTGGTATGAAGGGAGACGAGCCCGTTCCCATGACGATATGGCTGGCCTCATACAGCTTATCACCGACACTTACCTTATGCGCCTCTTTGACGAAGCCTTCACCCTCTATCAATTCAAGCTGATAACATTGGGAGTGCACTGCCTTTCTTGCACTCTCGATCAATTTTGATTTTTTCTTGACAAGGGTGCGGATGTTCACCCCGACCTCTCCTTCCAGGACATCATTTCGGCTTTCATAAGCGACATTGGCATAATGCAAAAACATTTTTGAAGGTATGCACCCTCTATGCAGGCAGGCACCGCCTAAGAGTCCTAACTCCTTTTCGATCAGAGCGACTTTGAGACCCTTTTTGGCCGCTACGATGGCTCCGGCATAATTCAGCCCCCCGCCGATATAGATGATGTCATACATCTTTTTTTCCTACACTGCATTCAAAGTACATTTTAAACTCCTCTAAAAAAGTCTCTGTCCCTTGAGAGGGACTTTATTTTTTGCATAAAAAGCGCGGCTTCATAACCGTTAATCAAGCGGTGATCGATAGTCAAGGTAACAGCTATCTTCCCCCTAATACTCGAACCTATCGCCGCAATCGCGGAATCGTCCCGATTGATAATAGCATCAAAACTCTCGATACCCGTCATACCGAGATTTGAGATACCGAAACTGGAGCCCTGCATTTGAGACGATGACAAGCTCTCCTCTACAATCTTCTCCTGATACTCCCTAAGTTTTTCTTCGATGGCATGCAGACTCAGGTTGTTTGCATCTTTAAAGACAGGCATATATAAGAGGCTGCCCTTTGCCATCGCCACGGAAATAGAAGCGTTTGGCCATATCTGTATTCCCTCTTCAGTCATAACGGAACGAAACTCCTCAAAATCCATCATGGCTCTTGCGAAGAGCTTGATCAGCCACACCGTCATGCTATACTGCCTATTCTCTTCCAGCAAGGCTGCATCGATGTGGTCATAAACATGATATACCGGTTTATTGAGTGCACTTTCCACGGTTTTTATCAAGGCTTTTTGAAAAGAGTCTATCGGTTTGGAAAGAGGAATACCGTGCATCTGTATATAAGACAAGACATCTTGGGTGTCATTTTTTTTCGACAGGTCAAAAAGATTCGTCTCTAAAGCGTATCTTTCAATCAGGCGCAGCGCCTTGGGTGTGAAAAAACGTCTCCGATGATAGACGTTGATATCATTTTCATGTGCGGGGACAGGAAGATGCATACTCTTTTGCAGACTCTCTATATCCAGACCGTAGTCTGCGGCTAAGGCCTTGGCCTTGGGCGAAGCGGCTCCGTGAGAGAGAGTGTGTTTTACTCTTGGTACTCTGACCTCTTTTTTGACTTTTACTTCTGTTTTTGGGATAACTTCCTGCGGAGCTTGAGTTTTTCTCTCTCTGTTCTGCTGAGTAGAAGCGCTACTCGCATCGGTTTCTATCTGAAGAGTAGCAATGACAGTACCTACCGGAGCCATTTCGCCTTCGTCTATATACAGGGCCAAAACCACACCGTTTTTAAAACTCTGCACCTCCATGATAGCCTTGTCTGATTCCACTTCCGCTATTACATCGCCCATGCGTACCCTATCATTGACCTTGATCTTCCAGCTGATCAGCTTCCCCTCATCCATAGAGTCAGAAAGCTGGGGCATCATAATCTCATAAGCCACTGCTTTCTCCCCAGCTAATGAAATCGGCGGCTATGGATTCAGTTGTCGGTATAGTCGCAAGCTCCAGAGTCCGGTTGTAGGCGATAGGCACATTTTCACCTGCTAGACGAAGAGGCGCCGCGTCCAGAGAGTAGAACAGCTCCTCTGCCGCCCAGGAGACGATCTGGGCACCGTAACTTCCCATCCTGTGCCCCTCTTCCACGATAACAAGGCGTCCGGTTTTTTTGATAGAACGCTCTAATGTCTTAAAGTCTACCGGGTTTAAAGAGCAGAGGTCAATCAGCTCGCAACTGCATCCCAGACTCTCTTCTATAAGCGGCAGAGCCGCCAAGGTGTCGTCAAGCATTTTAAGATAAGAGATAACCGTGACATCCTCCCCCTCTTTAACAATGCGTGCCTTGAATGGATCGGTATCGGCATCTACGTCGACCTCCCCCTCTTTATTGTATAAAAGCTCATGCTCGATAAAGATAACGGGGTCATCCATTAGAATAGACTTTTTCAAAGCATGATAAGCATAATTTGGGTCCGAAACAGCAAAGACGAAGAGCCCGGGTACGGCAGACAACATCTGCTCATAATTTTCTGAATGTTGCGCACCAAGCTGGCGGCTTACCCCCTGCGGCATACGTATAATCATGGGAAGAGAGATCTTACCGGCACTCATATAGGGTATCTTCGCCATATGGTTGATAATCTGATCAAAGGCCAAAAGCGAAAAATTAGCCGTCATCAGCTCCACTACCGGACGTAAACCGCCTATGGCCATGCCTATCCCGTTTCCGACAATGCTCAGCTCTGCTATGGGAGTATCGATGACGCGTGCTTCCCCATATTTTGCCAAGAGTCCCTCTGTCACGCGGAAGGTACCGCCGACTCCTGCTATATCCTCACCCAGAACCACTATATCCTCGTCTGCTTGCATGACCTCATCAAGTGCCTTGTTCAAAGCTTCTCTATAAAGCATGGGATAACCCTTCTTCCGTAAACATATATTTTTTCAGGTCGTCTACATCAGGTTCCGGACTCTGCTGGGCAAAGAGTACAGCCTCTTCAACAGCTTGCATAGCTTCTTTTTCCAAGGCTTCAGCCCTCTCGGGATCCATCTGGAGTTTCAACCTCTTTATCGGATCTTCTGCCTTGCAGATTTCCATTTCCGAAGAACTCCTATAACGATTCGCATCGCTGATAGAGTGACCTTCAAAACGGCAGGTCATCGCCTCGACAAAGATAGGCCCGTGCCCCTTGTTGATATACTCTTGGGCTTGCGTAATCGCTTCATATACAGCTGTCTCTTATACACATCTCCGAGCCCACGAGACCCACATTGATCTC
>CAXGZT010000253.1:0-3284 GCA_964014335.1 uncultured Campylobacterales bacterium
GGCATAGAGTATAAAGATCAAAGCCCAGGAACCAAAGATAAGGTAGTAAAAGATAGAGAGCTTTTTATGCCATAAAAAGAGTCTTTCCGTCCCCATCTGTGAATATTCAAATTCTTTATGAAGTCTGTAGCCCCAAAAAGAGATAAGCATGATTAGAGAGTACCAGACGAGAGCGGGCGCGATGACGTTGTTGAGCCATCCCAGCAGAATATAGCCTAGCCCCGGAAGAAGCGAGAGAGCTATCAGTACAAAAATCTGTTTATGCAGTACAGTATAGACGTATTGATTCTGAAGCGGCATGACACTCTTCTTTTTAGTTGAATTATAGCCAAAATATATAACCGGAAAGAAAAGAGGCAAGAGTTAAGACCCTTTATTTTCATATTGGCATATGAATGCTAAAAAGCTCTTTGGAGAGATATCAGATTAGTTTTTATGTCGGGTGATTTTTTCCGAATAATAGAGGGCCAAGACGGTGAGTGCAAAAAGTATTGAACCGTAGAGTATGAATAAGAAAGTATTACTGATTTCCATGATTTCTCCTTTTGTTATGCTTGAGAAGAATTGTAAAAAAAGGATGTGTGGAAAAAAGGTGGGAGGGATAAAGAGTCAACTGCTCTCCAGAAGCACTACCTCGTCTGCCTCTGGAGCCTGCTCTGCTTCTACTGGTGCTCTTTGTGCTCCTGTTTTTTATAGGCCGACTTGTCTTTTGCATGTTGCTGCATGTCGGTAACCTTGTCCGCTTCATCGACAATCTCAACACCCAGCAGGGTCTCGATCGCGTCTTCTAGGGTAACGATCCCCACAAACTGTTCATAACTGTCATGTACGACAAAAAGATGCTCTTTGCGCTTGATAAACTTATCCATCAGGTAAAAAACGGGAAGGTTCTCCGAAACCCTGTAGGCGGGTTTCATAATCGTCTTGAGCGGTTTGTCTTCCTCCTCCTCATCCAAAGAGGTCGAACGTAGGATCTCACGTGAAAAGACCATACCGATGATGTTTTCATTGGACTCTTCATAGAGGGGGATACGCGAGTAGGTAAAGATGTCTTTTTCCTCTAGAGCCGACTCAATTGACTCATTTGCATCCAGACAGAAGACGACAGAACGTGGCGTGAGGATGTCTTTTACACGTACCTGCTTGAGTTGAAGCAGGTTTTGAATAAGCATCTCCTCTTTCTCTTCCAAAATCCCGCTCTGTTCGCCGATCTCAGCCATTGCAGAGATCTCTTCTCTAGTGGGTCCGTGCTTTTTGTTTTTTTGGATGCGTTTTGTGATCTGGCTTGATATCCAGATAAGGGGAAAAAGGACTTTTGTCAGGAGGGTGATGAGAGTGGCGGAGGGTTTTGCCAGTTCTCTCCAATAAGTAGCACCTATAGTCTTAGGGATGATCTCCGAGATATATAAGATCAGCAAGGTAAGTATTACGGCGATGATGCTCTGCCACTCCGGGCCGTAAAGTTTGACCGCTTCTGCACCGACGCCTGCAGCACCCATGGTGTGTGCAATGGTGTTTAAGATAAGAATAGATGAGAGGGCATCATCAATGTTGATCTTAAGTGACTGTAAGCGCTTTTTCTGAACAGAGCCAGCCGGAAGCGAACCTATATATGAGGATGTGATAGAGAGCAGGACAGCCTCTAGAACAGAACATATAAATGAGATGAAAAGTGCAATAAAAAGATAAAAAAGAAGTAAAGCCATTAGGCTACCATGCTTATGTGTAAGCTATATAACGAGGGGTCCATTTAAAGTGTAAAATCCTTAGAATTTATAAAGTTCAGGGGTATTATACACTTTTTATCTCAATAGTGAAAATCTATATTGTAATTAAGTGAAAAATTTAATCTTTTGTTTTAGTGATTTTAGATAAAAGTAGAGAAATGATTATAAAGGTTGTGAAATATGCAGACAGCGATTTTAGGCGGCGGATGTTTTTGGTGTATAGAGGGAGTGTACTCGCGTGCAAAAGGTATAGAGTCGGCAATCAGCGGATATGCGGGGGGAGAAAAGCCTAATCCCAGTTATCAAGAGATCTGTACGGGGGCGACGGGACATGCGGAAGTGGTTAAGATCATCTTTGATGAGACTGTTATCTCTTACGGGGATATTTTGGATATCTTTTTTGAAATTCATGATCCTACCTCGCTGAACCGTCAAGGCGCGGATTCTGGAACACAGTATCGTTCTGTTATCTATTACTTGGACGACGAGCAGAAAGGTGCAGCCAAGGCAAAGATGGAAGAGTTGCAAAAAAAACTTCCCTCGCCGATTGTGACGGAACTCAGTCCTGCCCCGGAGTTTTTTGACGCAGAAGAGTATCATCAGGACTATTTGACACATAACCCCAATCAAGGTTATTGTCAGGCAGTGGTGGCACCAAAGGTGCAAAAGTTTATGACGAAATTCAGAGAGTTTGTTAAATAGATCTGTCGTAAACGCAAAACAGATGAGAGCCGCCCATCTGCCCGGTTAGAGATTACACTCTCTCAAGTCTTTGGATAGCAGGATCGGGTGTTTGAAAAGATCGAGAGAATCGATCCTAGATACAAGTTATGAATGAAAATATTTTGTTTATAAGAATCTTACAGAGATAGAAGTCAAAGAGAGTTGGGAGGAGTTGGCGTGACAAGGGTATCACGATAATATAAGAACTACGAACGAATTAAAAAATGGACCAAAGATTAAGGGAGACTTTGATCAAATGAAATGTTTTATATAATTTTAGCTCTTTGACTTCTAATAAAGGAAGTATAAGGGTCCAATGTGTAGATTATGTGTGAAGCCAAGAAAGAAGTTCATTATGAATTATAAAAAAGAGATTATTGCCGTACTTGATCCGATGTGCTCATGGTGTTGGGGGTTTGAACCGGTTCTGCGAAGAGTGCAAGCGGAGCTTCCTCGAGACACCAGGCTTTCTATTTTGCTGGGCGGACTGCGTTCCAAGGGCGAGCAAGAATGGACGTCGGAATTTAGACATTATCTGCAAGGGCATTGGAAGCATGTAGAAGCCAAAACAGGACAGAGGTTTATGACAGACCTGCTTGATAAAAAAGAGTTTGAATACGATACCGAACCGGCATGCCGAGCTCTTGTCACCTTGAGAGAACTGGATGCCTCGAAGGTGCTCTCCTTTTTTCACGCCTTGCAGGCTGCTTTTTATCTAAGGTCTAAGGATATCACGCAAACAGACATTATAATGAGTATTGCGGAGGCAGAGGGACTAGACAAGGCAGGGTTCAAGGCACTTTTTTTCAGTCAGGAGATGAAGGATAACACAAA
>CAXGZT010000254.1:0-3261 GCA_964014335.1 uncultured Campylobacterales bacterium
AGATTTCAAACTATGCCCAAGAAGGGTCTATCCTTTCTCCCGTCGACGGTCATGTAAAAGATATTATTTCGACTGAAAAGTCTCCTATAGACGGAAAGCCCGGCTTTGAAGTTATCATAGAGTCTGCCTACAGCGATACGGCAGTTTTACGTGCGCCTGTCAGTGCGGATATGAGTATAGAGAAGATTCAACACGGCGCGATGCTTCGTTTAAACTCTCCTTGTAAGAATTTAAATGAAACAGCAGATATCCGTTTTTCATCTAAGGTAGGGGATATTCTGGTCCGTCATCTCTTGGGTTCATGGACGCGTCCTCTGCGGTTTACTGTAGAGGGGGAGGTCTTGCAAAATCAGCGTTACGGCTTTATGCTGAACGGACTCACATCGATATATCTTCCCTCTAATTCTCGAGTAGCGATCAAAGAAGGCATGTCTTTAGCTGCCGGGGAATCGGTGATAGGTTTCTTTAGTGAAACAGCCTAGGCAACTTATCTATATCCTTCCCAACCTTTTTACCGCAGGCGGTCTTTTCTCAGGCATGATGAGCCTTATTATGAGTGCTTCGGGTAAATTCGAATATGCTGCCTGGCTTATCCTTCTTGCCCTTATTTTCGATGGTTTGGACGGACGTGTCGCCCGCCTGACGAAGACAACATCTAAGTTCGGGGTGGAGTTTGATTCGTTGGCAGATATTGTCTCTTTTGGCGTTGCTCCGGCCATGCTTTTATATCAATATTGCGGAGTGGACTACGGCCGATTCGGGATGGTTGTAAGCGGTCTGTATGTTGTCTTTGGCGCGATCCGTCTCGCGCGTTTTAATGTGACGACCTTAGAAATAGAACCATCGGTCTTTATCGGCGTGCCTATTCCTACGGCGGCGATTTTTATCTCAATTCTGGTCTTGTTGTATGAGAAGTATATACTTACACTTTATACGCCTCTGCTGGCTGCAACCCTCTTTGTAGCTGTACTGATGGTCAGTAATATCCGTTATCCGAGTTTTAAAAAGATAGATTTGCAAAAGGCGAACTTTATCAAGGTCTTGGTAGCCCTTGTAATTGGCGCTTCACTCGTCTTTATCTATCCGACTGAGTCTTTAGCCATACTCATCGGCGGATATCTTGTTTTTGGAGTAGCAAGAGCAGCATTTTACTCTTTTAAGCAGTTCAGAAAGAGAAGGCCAAAGTGAAGAAATAGGTTGCGAGCCTTTCTATCTTACAGCTTCTGTCTTCCTTATTTTAAAGTTAAAAAACTGCGATTGAAAATCCGTTCCCGTCATATGTTTGAATGAGACAACGGCACCCTCGTTGTTCTGAGTCTGCAGATATAAGAGGCCAAGGGCATATCGACTCTCGTTATGCTTCGGGTTCTTCCGTTTTGCGAGTTCTAGCAATGCGATAGCATTGGCGGGATGTTTGGCACCTGTTGCGGCTATTGCGGCAAGAAAAAGTGTGTGTGAGTCCTGCTGTTTATGCGTATCGATCAATTCGTTATAGATGGTATAGGCCTCTTCGAAATTCTGTGTATAGGTGTTGACTAAGGCCAATGACTGCAAGACGCCTACAGGTCTCTCCTTTTCACTGCTGAGCTTCTTCTTGAGTCTTTCTCTTAAGGGGTAAAGCGAACCTGTTATCTGGGCATATTGGGTATAAAGGTGTTTTGTTATGAAAGGCCCGTAATAGTAATCATCCATCTTGAAGTTCTGGCGTTTGAGATGTTTTATCGCTTTTCTGGCAAACATCTTATTCTCTTCTTTGACATAATGCGTATCGATATAAAGAAGATGAGGCAAGATATCATTAGGCAGCATGTTGATGAGCTTTTGAGAAAACTCTTGAGCAAGCTCATCTTTATTCATACTCATGGCGATAAGTACGTCAAAGGCGATATAAAGAGGGCTCTGCTTTTTAACTGTTTCCATCCATTGATAAGTGGCAGGGAAGTTGGCTTCTTTAAAATGTATAAGTGCCCTGTAAAAATCGTACTCTTCATTGTTCGGTTCTAGAGCAAGGTTCTCTTTGATGATCTGGTTGAACTTTTCATTTTCTTGATTGATCAGTTTTGAGGTCATGACCGCAAAAATACCGGAAAGATAGTTTTTGGCATCAAGATGATGTGACTTTAAAAAGTGCTTGTGGGCTAAGGCGATTTCACCCAGTTGAGCATAGGTCAAAGCAAGATTGTAATGTACGATAGAGTGACGAGGATAAATTTCCGCCATTTTTTGTAAGCGTTCATTGGCTTCTTGAAGATGAAAATTAAGAGCCATCTGAATGGATTTTGCGATATTCAAGTTTACATTGGACAAGGCTGCACTTTGATTTAGGTGCTGGCTTGCACTGCCGATGTTGTCGATCGAAATATTTGCATTGCCTTTTCTGATATAAGAGATGCTTTGATTGGCATTGAATATTTTAAAAGGCGCAAAGTAGAAAAGAATCTGATAGATAGTCGTCTGGTTGTGAATGATATTCTTATGAAAGTTATGCTGGGCAAGGTTGATGTCAAAAAGAGACTCTTTTAAATAGGTTTCGATAGGATAGTGCTTATAAACCTCCTGAGGGTACATATCCGTAATGTTGTCGATAAGCTTGGCAGCTGCTTGTACCTGGCCTGCTTTTAGATTGACAAGGGCAAGGGCAAGTTGAGACTTGCTTGGAGAAAGCCCTTGTTGGATGGCAGAACGCAGATACTTTTTGGCAAGGGTTAAATCACCCAGGTTGGCATAGAGCAGTCCAAGGCTCAGAGCAGTCTCATCCTGGTAATCCTTTTCCAGATCTGAGATAGCATTATGATACGATGAGAAGAGAGTGTTGATCTTGGCATGGAGCTGAATCTGAGTCTGTGCATACTCATCTGACGTTCTGTGGCCCAAAGGGGAGAGCGCCTCGAGGTAATTGTCTTGATAGAAGTTTATAAGGGAGTAGTAATATGAGTACATAGGTGAAGAGGCTTCCTGGGAGAGATAGGAGTGGGCCAGATTGATATAGTGTGTAAAGCGTTCATGGTCCCCGGTCTCTAGAGACGCGACTGCTGCATTGATAGCACTGACACAAAGGTTTTGATTGTTTTTAATCGCCAGTTCAAAACTCTGTATCGCTTTTTCATACTGTTTGTCTTTGAGCTCGGCAACACCAAGGTTGTAGTAAGAGATGGATTCACTATAGTTTGCGATTTTTTCATAAAGTTTAAGAGCATCCTGTTTGTGTCCTTGCTCTGTCTCTTATACACATCTCCGAGCCCACGAGACCCACATTGATCT
>CAXGZT010000255.1:0-3252 GCA_964014335.1 uncultured Campylobacterales bacterium
TGCGAATGCAAACCTTATGTGTGGATATGATGAAAACACGGCACTTCCCACAATAGCCTATGTCCCATAATATCGAGCTGAAAGAAGGAGCGATTCTTGTTTCAGATGCGCACTACTCGCAGGAGCATCCTGCTTTTTTTTCCTTTTTAAAAGCTCTCGATACCGGAAAGATAAAGACTCCCCAGCTTGTCTTGATGGGGGATATGTTTGAACTTCTTTTTGGCGTGATCAAACAAACTCACATAGACAATAAAGAAGAGATAGCGCTTTTGAACAGACTCTCGGAGCGTATGGAGATCATCTATTTTGAGGGTAACCATGATTTTGGTTTAAAAAAACTGTTTCCCAATATAGGGGTGTATCCCTTACAGAAACAGCCTCAGGTCGCAGAGTTTTTTGATCAAAAGATACAGCTTTCGCATGGGGATACAAAAACGCCCATGAGGTATCAGGTCTATACAAAACTTATCCGTAATCCTCTCCTCCTCTCCCTGGTCGGTTTGCTAGATGGTTTTTGCGCGCACTGTATCATCAAGTGGCTTAAAAACAGAGGAGTCAGGAAAGACCCCTGCTACAAGATCGGATCATTCAAAGAGATCGTTCAAAGGCGTTTGAGCTATTTGAAGGATGAACCTTTAGATACCGTGATAGAGGGACATTTTCATCAAAATACAAGTTTTAAACTCTATGGTTTTGATTACATTAATTTGGCTTCTTTTGCTTGCAATCAAAAATATTTTATTGTACAATTTAGCAAAGAGCAGTTGCGTCTGCAAGAGACCCGTTTTGAGGAGTCATAGTGAAAACTGATAATACTTTAAAAGTCGGAACCAATGAGATGGAATTGGTTGACTTTAGAATACTTAAGCAAGATGACGGACGTGTATACGAGGGTATATATGGGGTTAATGTCGCCAAGGTGCGTGAAATCATCCGTAAGCCCAGCTTGACCGAACTTCCCGGGGTACCCCCCTTTATTGAGGGTATCTTCGATCTTCGCGGTGTGGTTATTCCCGTTGTGAATCTGGCTAAATGGATGAACGTTACGCCTCCCGAAGGTGCTGAAAAAAATGCACGGGTAATTATTACCGAATTTAACAATATTTTAATCGGTTTTGTTGTCCATGATGCCAAACGGATCCGTCGTATCAACTGGAAAGATATTGAACCAGCCTCTTTTTCGGCCGCTGATAGCGCCTTGGACAAAAGTAAGATTACAGGTGTGACACGTATAGAAGATGATGCTGTTTTGCTTATCTTGGACCTTGAGAATGTCGTTCAGGAACTGGGTTTATACACTCCAGATAATGGAGAGGCAGAAACGCATAAAAATGAGTTTACGGGCACGGTTTTGCTTCTGGACGACAGTGCAACAGCCAGAAAGATTGTCAAAGATGCATTGGTGCAGATGGGATTCAAGGTTGTCGAAGCCGTGGACGGACAAGAAGGGCTTTTAAGACTTGAGGATATGTACAATATGTATAACGATCAAATTGCCTCTCATCTCAAACTTATAGTCTCTGATGTGGAGATGCCGCGCATGGATGGCTTTCATTTTGCAGCGAATGTAAAAGATGATAGCCGGTTTTCAAAAATCCCTATTGTTTTTAACTCTTCTATTTCGGATCATTTCTCAGAGATGAGGGGGATGGAAGCCGGCGGTGAAGGCTATTTAGTAAAATTTGATGCGAGTACTTTTTATGATGAAGTCGCACGTATTGTTAACTCTCATGTAAAAGAAGGGGCCTAAGTATGGATGAATTCCAAGAGATATTACAAGACTTTTTAATTGAATCGTTTGAATTAATTGAACAGCTTGACCAGGATCTGGTCGAACTCGAAAGTACGCCTGAAGACCTGGATCTTCTCAATCGTATTTTCAGGGTTGCCCACACCGTTAAGGGCGCCAGTTCATTTTTAAACTTTGACGTCTTGACTCATCTGACTCACCATATGGAAGACGTACTCAACAAAGCACGTCACGGGGAACTGTTGATTGATGCAGAGATTATGGATGTTGTTTTGGAGTCCATTGACCTGATGAAAGCATTGTTGACGACTATCCGTGATACGAGCAAGGATGAAGGTATCGATGTGGCTGCCTGTGTCGCGCGCTTGGCTGCCATCACCGGTGGCGAAAGCCCTTCTGAAGTCCAAGCCCCGGCAGTTGAAGAGGTGGTTCCTGTCATCGAAGAACCTGTCGAAGAAGCTGTGGACGAAGAAGAACTTGATTATGCCAATATGAGTGATGATGATGTCGAAGCAGAGATTCAGCGTCTGTTAGAAGAACGCCAGGCTTTGGATAAGGCCAAACGTGACGCCAAGGTTGCAGCAGGCGAAGATGTTCCCCAGATGCCAGATGCGCAAGAGAGCCCGACAGAAGAACCCAAGGCAGAAGAGCCGGCTCCTGCTCCTGCGGCAACTGCACCGGTCCCGACTCCGGCTCCTGCGGCTCAAACTAGACCTCAGACTGAGAAAAAGGCTGCGCCGGCCCCTGCCACTGCAACAGTTGAACAAACCATACGCGTAGACGTTAAGCGGCTTGACCATTTGATGAATCTTATCGGTGAGTTGGTATTGGGCAAAAACCGTCTTATCAAGATTAATGATGATGTTGAGGAGAGGTATGAGGGTGAAGAGTTCCTGGAGGAGCTTAACCAGGTTGTCTCTATCGTCTCTTTAGTCACGACAGATCTCCAGATCGCGGTTATGAAGACCAGGATGTTGCCAATCGGCAAGGTCTTCAATAAGTTCCCTCGTATGATCCGTGACCTTTCGCGTGAGCTCGGAAAGAAGATCGAACTTGAAATAAGCGGTGAGGAGACGGAACTTGACAAGTCTATCGTTGAAGAGATCGGGGACCCGCTTGTGCATATTATTCGTAACTCATGCGACCACGGTATAGAGGGCATTGAGAAACGTATCGCGGCGGGAAAACCCGAGACGGGAATTATCGGACTGAAGGCGTATAATGAAGGCAATCATATTGTGATTCAGATCACTGACGACGGCGCCGGAATGGATCCGGACTTTTTGCGTTCCAAGTCAATTGAAAAAGGTGTCATTTCCGAAAAAGAAGCAGACGGCATGAGTGACAAAGAAGCCTTTGGCCTCATCTTCCGTCCTGGCTTCTCTACTGCGGCAGCGGTGACCAGTGTTTCGGGCCGAGGCGTCGGGATGGATGTTGTGAAGACAAACATAGAGAAGCTTAACGGAATGATTGATATCGAGAGCGAGATGGGCAAGGGGACG
>CAXGZT010000256.1:0-3235 GCA_964014335.1 uncultured Campylobacterales bacterium
GCAATATCGCTATCCTTTTGAAAAAAGGAGCAGTCGCTCCTTCCTTGAACAGTGCAGTCGACAGCAACTTGATCCGCAGGGTCTTCGAGTATATGAAGATGTATGATGGTACAGTCTTCTGCTCAGCCCAAGACAGGGCGCTGAACGGAAACGGTGTGATGTTTGAAGGATCTGTTTCGGCCAGCCTGGGGCTTCCCGGAATACCAGTTCTGGGCGAGATCATACATGTCGCTAAGATGATAGAAATCGCCCGCTATTTCAATGTTCAGGTCCTGTTTAAAGGCCTTTTTTCACGCCGTTCAATCGAGATGATAGGGGCCGCAAAAAAAGAGGGGCTAAAGGTCTTTTCTGAGATATCTATCCATCATCTTGCTCTTGATGACAGGGCTTGCGACAGTTTTAATACCTACGCGAAGATATTTCCGCCACTGGCCGATGAAAAAGGCAAGGAGAGCCTGAGAAACTCCATAAAAAAAGGGGATATAGATATTTTGACCTCCCTTCACGCTCCTCAGTCCAAGGTCAACAAGGAAGTCGCTTTTTATGACGCAGCTTACGGTACTGAGGCAATAGAAGAGATCTTACCGCTATACTATACTAAGTTGGTTAAAAGCGGTTTGATAAGCTTGTCTCAACTGAGCAAGATGGTTTCCCTTACCCCTGCACAGATGATAAAGAAGAATACCGGTCTTATTGAAGTAGGGAAGGCTGCCGATCTTGTACTTTTTGATGCAGATGCTTCGACGGAGGTAGAAAATGTTCAGAGCCTTTATGCGAATGAAGTACTGGAAGGAAAAATACGTTGTGTTATTGTTGCAGGCGAGCTGAAGTAAAGTCCTCTTTTAGATTCTTATCGTAAAACAGACGCCATCGTCCGTGTTTGAAACGCTCAATTTTCCTTTCATATGGTCTTCGATGATTATCTTTGACATATACAGGCCGATACCGGTTCCTTTTCCTTCCTCTTTGGTCGAGAAGTAGGGGTCAAATATCCTTCCTATCACGGAGTCGGGTATTCCTCCGCCATTATCACAAACTCGAACAAGAAGATGACCTTTCTCTTTCTTCGCGTCTATCTTAATGTAAGCCGGGCTTATACCTTTATGGATAAGGACATCTTTTGAATTGTTGAGCAGATTGACAAGGACTTGAGAAAACTCGTTTTTATAGCCCTCTATCTCTATATCGGCAGGCATCCGCAATTCATACGCAATCGTATAGCTTTCAAAGACTGATTCGACGATGGAATGTGCTTTTTCAATGGCGCTACGGACAGAAAAAAACTCTTTGTCTTTATTAGGATTGAAAAACTCACGAAAATCATCTATGGTACTGGACATCCCATCGATCAGGTCCATACTCTTGTCTATGCTTGTAGTGATTTTTTCTTCGTCCAATATACCTCTTTTATGATAGATACCGATTTTTTGGATAATCAGTGAGAGGGCATTGAGAGGCTGACGCCATTGATGGGCGATATTTCCGATCATCTCTCCCATGGAGGCTAGTCTGCCTTGCTGTACTAAGAGCAGCTTCTTGGCTTCTAGATCTTTTTCCATCTCATATTCTCGGGTAAGGTCACGTGCCACGCCTACAACACCGATGATCTCGTCTTTGGCGTTTCTCAGAGGTGATTTGACAGTGGAGAAATAAAACCTTTCCCCTTTTCTATTGGTCACCCACTCTTTGAGTGCCTGTGCAGATCCATTTTTAATTATTGTGCTGTCGATATCTTGAAAATGTTTGGCCTCCTCAGCATTAAAGAGTTCATAATCACTTTTGCCGATGACCTCTTTCACCGGTTTTCCAACCAGCTCTGAAAAATGCCAGTTGCACCCGATATAGTTTAGATCAAGGTCCTTATAGAAAATAGCTCCGTCGATCGAGTCGGTTACACTTTTGATAAGTTCATGGCTGTCCATGGCCTTACGAATGTTTAGAGTCAGCTCGGTAGAGCTTACTTCAAGGGTGTTTTCTAGCACCTGTCTTTCAATATAAAAATCATCATAGGCCTGATTGATCAGTCTTAAAAACTGTTTAAACTCGGCAGATGAACTCCCAACATCAAACGCTTTGCCATAAGCCTTTTTTAATTGTGTCTTTAATAAACGGTTCAAATTAGTCCTCGTAGATCACAGTCAAGGTTATGGTTTGATTATGCAGCTTACAGTTTAAGACATCATCCGTAAATGGAGCAATCTCACCGAAGGAGTAATACCCTGCAATCTGTGAGTTCTCACCAAGTATATTATGCAGGGCTTCGATCTCTTCGTCGACTAACTGCTTTAAGACGCTTCGGCGTCCGCTGCAGCTTACGGTAAGTGCCAAGGATCTTTTCTCGTTATAGGGTTTTATTGTATTGGCGACAAGGTAAGAACCGTCTACCAGGTTATCTACATTAGTTTTCATAAGACGCACCGTTGAGCCTTGTGGAACATCTCCTGCAAAGACGATTGATTTATCCTCATTGATACCCATCATGACACGGATGACCTCATTGTCCCCTTCATACTCTTTTATGTTCAGAGGGAAAAGAAGACCGCTTGCCGGAAGATCCTTGATGTAATCACCTAAATAAGCCTCATAAAGCTCTATCGCCGGTTTATTGTCGATCTCATAGATGACATTGTCTTCGGACTTTGTTACGATACGCTCGGCACCGAACTCTTCCCAACCAGCCTTGCATCCCACACTGACATGAATAGACTCGCCGTAAAAGCCAATGAGCACAGCAGACATCTCTTCAGCGTCTCCGTCGGCAAAGACAAGTGTCTGTATAAAACTTAGATCATCGCCTGCCAGTCCTCCTGTGACGCTTACATCCAATACACTGTTAAGGCCTTTGACCAGCTGGCTTCCATTGATCTTTAGTCCATCCGCCATGGCAAATACATGGCGCAGGTTTTCTTTCGGTAAAGAGTTCCCAAGTTCTTGGGCTGTTTCATAGAGGGTGTCATTATCCAAAGCATTAACACGTTTTACGAGGACATGACCCTTGTCAAAACTGATGGCTGTCGCGACACCCTCATAATCGCTGACTATATCATCAAGAATATTTCCCGCCGTTGATGTACCGACAATATGGGCGTTAGGATACTTCTGTTTAAGCAGCTGTGTATGGTCATGCTCACGTACGGCTTGTATATCGGCAAAGACAAAGACGATATCGACACTCTCGCTGACACATTCACTTTGACCCTGTCTCTTATACACATCTCCGAGCCCACGAGACCCA
>CAXGZT010000257.1:0-3176 GCA_964014335.1 uncultured Campylobacterales bacterium
CTATTTTGTAAAAGAGTTATGTAACTTTGTAGTAAAAACCAAGCGTGGTATCGCGTATGAAAGGAAAAATAATGATTCATAGAAATTGTAGCTTTTGTGAAGCGATCGAAACCGAAGAAAACCCTCTCATCGCGGGAAACGGTGTTTATATCTGTAAAAACTGCGTGATCTCGGCCTATAGAATTATGTTCGGAGATGATGCTACGGAAAATGAAGAGACGGCTGCAGCGCCTCAGCATGACGGAAAGCTGATGACGCCGAAAGAGATGAACGCTTTCTTGGGAGAGTACGTCATCGGCCAGGAAAATGCGCGTAAACTTCTTTCCGTCGCGGTGTATAACCATTATAAACGTATCTTTAAACAACATGAGGTCGAAGAAGACGATACGGAGATCGCAAAATCGAATATTCTGCTGATAGGGCCGACCGGTTCAGGCAAGACCTTGATGGCACAGACTATTGCGCGTATTTTAAATGTACCTTTGGCTATCGCAGATGCGACCAGTCTGACTGAAGCGGGTTATGTAGGGGAGGATGTTGAGAATATCTTGACTCGTCTGCTGCAAGCCGCTGACGGTGATGTTGAACGTGCCCAGCAAGGTATCTTGTTTATTGACGAAATCGATAAGATCGCCCGCATGAGTGAAAACCGTTCTATCACGCGTGATGTTTCGGGTGAGGGTGTTCAGCAGGCGCTGCTGAAGATCATTGAAGGTGCCCAGGTCAATCTTCCTCCAAAAGGGGGACGTAAACACCCTAATCAGGAATTTGTTTCTATGGACACATCCGGTATTCTCTTTATCTGTGGAGGTGCATTTGACGGGATGAAAGATATACTCAAACGTAAACAAGGAGATAACGTTCTCGGCTTCGGGCACGAGAAAAAGTCTAAAAACGAGCAGGAGCCGACCTACGAGATGGTCGAACCCGATGATCTGGTTCAATATGGTCTTATCCCTGAATTAATCGGCCGTTTACCAATCATTGCTACACTGGGCGAGATCGAAGAAGAGGCGATGGTTCAGATCTTGACCGAACCGAAGAATTCGCTGACCCGCCAGTATAAAAAGCTCTTTGCCATCGATAATGTCGAGCTTAACTTTGAGGATGAGGCTCTCAGGTCAATCGCTCATAAAGCTATTCAGCGTAAGACAGGTGCGCGCGGACTTCGCTCTATCATGGAAGAGATGATGATAGACGTGATGTATGAACTTCCGGAATATTCTGGTTATGAAGTCATTGTTACTAAAGAGATGGTAGAAGAGGGTGCAAAGCCGGTTTACATCAAGAACAACAAGAAAAAAATAGCTTAGGACAGATATGATTTTTAACAAATTTATAGGACTTTTTTCAAGCGACCTTTCTATTGACCTGGGAACAGCAAATACACTTGTTATTGCTAAGGGAAAAGGGATTATCATTAATGAACCTTCGGTGGTAGCGGTTAAAACAGAACGCTTTGGACACCAGAAAGTTCTCGCAGTAGGGCGTGAGGCCAAAGAGATGGTCGGAAAAACTCCGGGTAATATCAAGGCTATCCGTCCGATGAAAGACGGTGTCATTGCCGACTTTGATATGACAGAAAAGATGATCAAGAAGTTTATACAAAAAGCACATGGCCGTTCGGCGCTTATCAGCCCGCGCATAATCGTATGTGTTCCCTACGGTCTTACTCAGGTTGAGCGTAAGGCTGTACGTGAGTCTGCACTTTCTGCCGGTGCGAGAGAAGTCTTTCTGATCGAAGAACCGATGGCGGCCGCTATCGGAGCCGGCGTTGACATTCGTGAGCCTCAGGGTAACCTGGTCGTCGATATCGGCGGCGGAACGACGGAGATCGGAGTCGTCTCATTAGGAGGGCTTGTTCTCTCCAAATCCATCCGTGTTGCGGGTGACAAGATCGATCAGGCTATAATTGATTATGTCAAACGCAAATACAACCTGCTTATCGGCGAACGTTCTGCAGAAGAGATAAAGATAGCAATCGGTACGGCTATGCCTCTTGACGAGGAGCTGACGATGATCGTTAACGGACGTGACCAGGTCGAAGGTCTTCTGAGCTCAATAGAGCTGACGAGTGAGGATGCACGCGAAGCGATGCGTGACCCGCTGAAAGAGGTTGGTGAAGCATTGCGTGCCGTCTTAGAGATAATGCCTCCGGACCTTGCAGGAGATATCGTCAACCACGGGATCATCCTGACAGGGGGAGGAGCGCTTATCCGCCAACTTGACAAGTTCCTTTCCGAACTGATCAAGATCCCCGTATATGTAGCGGATGAGCCACTTTTAGCTGTTGCAAAAGGAACAGGACGCGCGCTTGAAGAGATAGACCTACTTCAGGAACTCTTCGAGCATGAATAAAGAGCTGATAGGCTTTTTATTTTTAGCATTTGCCATTCTTATTGGCGTTTTTAAATTTTCCAACTGGATCCAAGACCCCTTCATCGGTGCACTTAACGGGGTTAAAAGCTTTTATCATGAGGGCGTGGAAAAGGTCGGCAGCACGCTTGAAGAGCACTTTAATCAACAAGAAACGATTATACGACTTCAACGTGAGAATAAAAAATATCAAGAGAATAACCTCCTTGCCCAAGAGTTTGCCGTCGAACTCAACGAGATGTTCAAAGAACATAATTCCGTCCTGGAAATCTCTCCTAAAGTCCAGCTGGTCAAAACTCTCTCTTATGCAAAATTCGGTGACATTAACCGGGTGTGGCTGGATATGAAAGATTATAATACCTCGAAGGTGTACGGTCTTGTCAGTCAGGGCGTAAGTGCCGGAATAGTGACCTTTAAACATAATCAACCCTTAGCTTTGCTCAACTCGGACTATAAATGCTCCTATACGGTTTTTATCGGCAAAAAAAGAGCCCCGGGCATCGTGCATGGAAAAAACACGAAAGAGATGCTGGTAGAGTTCATCCCCAACTGGATCAAGCTGGAGGTGGGTGACGAAGTCTACACCAGTGGTCTGGACAATCTCTTTTTCCCCGGTCTTCGCGTCGGTAAGGTGTTGGAGATAACGCAGTCGCAGGGCTTTCAAAATGCACTTATCGAACCCTATTTTGATGTGACTCAGCCGGGTTATTTCCATGTGATCATGAAACGGTATTGAGATGAGCTCCTCCCTTGTTTATAATCTGGATTCTCTCGTAAAAAAGATAAAACAGATGAGGCAC
>CAXGZT010000258.1:0-3145 GCA_964014335.1 uncultured Campylobacterales bacterium
GGTAATTAAGCGATATCTCATTCTTCTCAAGTGCAAAGTGCAGGAGTCTTTCTATCTCCAGTTTCCCTTCTACTCTGGTAGAGAGCTCCTCATTAAAAAGAATGATCCCGTCTCGGCCCTGACGTTTCGCTTCATACATCGCGATATCGGCTTCTTTAAGGAAAATACTGGCCTGCATCTTGGGATTGTTGATAATACTGACCCCGATGCTTGCACTGATATAGAGGTGATGCTCTTCTACTATATAACTCTCTTTGATCACTCGAAGAAGCTCTTTGGCGAAGCCGAGCGCACTATTAAGGCATTCGTCTTTTGTCTCATAAGAGGAGCTCAGTATACAGAACTCGTCTCCGCCAAGCCGTGATACCGTGTTCTTGTGTTTTTTTGCTAGGCTTAGCATACGTTGAGCAACTTCACGCAGAAGAGCATCCCCGATATCATGTCCCAAGGTGTCGTTGATCGTTTTAAAGTGGTCCAGATCAATAAGCAGAAGGAAGATATGTCTTTCGTCGTGTTTTTGAATCTTGATGGCATTCTCCAGAAGTTCAATAAAATAACGTCTGTTCCCAAGTGAGGTCAAATAGTCATGGTAGGCTTGGTACTGACTCTTGAGCAGATAGTTATAGGTATTGCTCGAGGCATAAAGGAGGACTCCGCTTAGAACAAGAGTGAAAAATGCCAAAAGATAACTGTAAAACTCATCGACGAAGACGAAGTAGATGAAAATGGGCGTCATCAAACTGATAAGTGTAAACAGAGCCAGTTTTTTTTGCGATACCAGAATCGTTGCGGATACGACAGCGGCACCAAGCTGCGCGGCAATGACGACGTAATGCAGTTCGGTCTCACTGCGCGTCGTATACATAAAAAAGATGATTGTCCATAAGGAGAAGTAGCTAAAGAGGAAATATCTCAGTCTCTGCAGCCATTTCTCTTTCTCTTCTAAATTCAGATCCTCGTCGAGATATTGCCTATGCAGCCTGTACCCCCAATAAGAGACAATCAGTACAAGACAGTACCATAGAGTTTCGGAAAGAAAGGAGGAGTAGAGATAACCCATATAGATGAAGCCTGCTCCCGTAGCGACAAAGAGGGCTATGACGATCAATATCTGCTTATGCATAAAGCTGTAAAAGTTCATATTATCAAGCATTCTCGGACCTTAGACTCTTCATGTCTGTATCATAACATAAAATAATACAATTAATCTGAGAATAAAAGTAAAGAATCAGGTATGCTGATATGGAATGCCTGAACTCCTTCAGCCGCTTATAGGAATAAGCGGGCTACGTAGATCGCAAAGGAAACTCTTTTATTAGAGGTCGGAAATTTTAAGGGTCAGCCCTTTGAGGTGCGATACAGGATAGGAGTAGGCTATACCGGCTCCAATCCCTGTGATGTCCAAATCATGCATGACCTTATGAATGATACCGTCGACCCGTTTGGTGGGTGTAATAAACATAAGGTTTGAATCCGTAGACTCGCTGTGGAGTCTGTTATAAAAGTTATCCATCTCTTTAAGTCCCATCCCGTGGGCTTTCATGATCGTAACACCTCTGGCACCGGCTTCTTTTGCTGCCAGGAGGGCTTTTTCTTCTTTATCATGAGGCACGACGACGTGTACGGCAGAAAACTGTACCTTATAGGAGTGCCGCTTGTCTGTTCCCTGAACGTTGACCGTTGAAAGACCCATATCTTCCGCATGCTCAAGGGCATGTTGAAGTTCGTCCATATGTATCGCTTCAAGTTCATGTTTGCCTTTGACGCCCATTCTCTCGGTAATAACACCGTAGGCCATAACGGTCAGCATCGGAAAGAGCGAGGCAAAGGCGATAAGCCCGAAGCCGTCGATAAGCGGATCACGTCCGGGCACGTTGGTAGCAAGCCCGAGTCCAAGCGCGGCAACAAGAGGAACGGTGACTGTTGACGTCGTGACCCCGCCGCTGTCATAAGCGATAGGGATGATGTACTTTGGACTGATAAAGGTCAAAGCGATGACAAACATATATCCGACCATGATGTAATAGACTATTTCACCCCCGTTCACGATACGATAAGAACCAAGAGCGATACCCACGGCAACGCCAAAGGCGACAAACATGCGAAGCACAAAGTCGTTTATCTTTCCGTCGCTGATCTCTTTTGCTTTTTTAGCGATAGCCGTTAGAGAGGGTTCAGCCATAGTGGTAGAAAAACCGATCGCAAAGGCAAAAGAGTAGATGATGATACGGCTGTCGTTCTGGGTCAGGGCAGAGGCCATAGTTTCGCCCAGCGGAAAGAGCCCCATCTCTAAACCGATGATAAAGGCGTCTAGACCGATGACGACGAGCCCAAAGCCGATAAGTACTTCTTTCAGGTTGGCAATGGGCTTTTTAAGCACCAGATACTGGAAAAAGAGTATGACGGCCAAAATAGGCAAGACGTCGCCAAGAACGGACAGCAGGCCTTTCAATAAAGACAAGAGGTCAAAACTAAAGGCGGCAGGGCTTTCACAAACCTCGGCAACAAAGGGTATTACGACTTCACTTGCTTCCATGAACTGGTATACGAAAATTCCGTAAAACTGTACAAAGATCATCGGCGTAAGGGAAGCAAAGGCTATAAGGCCGAAACCGTCCAAGACAGGGTTTCGGCCTTTTATCGTCGAAGCAAGCCCTATGCCCAGGGCGGCTACGAGAGGTACGGTGACTGTCGACGTCGTCACTCCGCCAAGGTCGAAGGCCAGACCCACGATCTCTTTTGGAGAGAAGGCCGTAGCTGCGATGACAAGGATGTATCCGGCGATGATATAGTAGTGGATGGGATGGCCCTTGATAATCCTCCACACCCCTAAGACTATGGCAAAACCAACAGAAAATGCGACGACCATCCGCAGGACAAAGGCATCGATCCTGCCGCAACTGATACCCGCTGCCTTGTCTGCGATGACAACAAGTGCCGGTTCGGCCACGGTAGTACCGAAACCGATCATAAAGGAAAACAGGATGATCCAAGCGGTAGAACCCTTATGGGCAAAGTCGCTTGCCAGTCCTTCACCGACAGGAAATATCCCGACTTCCAGTCCAAGTAAAAAAATAGCCAGACCCAGACCGACAATGGCAAGACCCGTAGCCACACTCAACCAGTTTTCCGGTACTACCTGGAT
>CAXGZT010000259.1:0-3027 GCA_964014335.1 uncultured Campylobacterales bacterium
ACGGCTATTATCTTGGCCTTGGCCATCTCGACACTGCTTTATATTTTGATCGTCATAGTAGCCTTAGAAACATTGAGCCTGGATGAACTGCAAAACTCGGAAGCACCCTTTGCGGATATCTATCAAAAGCTGACAGGAAGGGACCCAATTCTTATCTCGATGATAGGTGCTTTTGCTGTGGTTAACGGCGCTTTGATTCAGCTAGTCATGGCTTCTCGTATAATCTACGGTATGGCTGAGAAAGGATGGCTGCCTTCTGGTCTGGCTGATGTTTCAAGGAGAACGAGAACACCTATAAAATCTACCCTTCTTGTGGGCCTGGTAATGATTATATTTGCCTTGATGTTTGATATTGTCACATTGGCCAGTTTTACAAGCCTGCTGATACTGGCCATTTTTATCCTGGTCAATATTGCATTGATAAGGATAAAGGCTACGCGGCCGGCACCTGAAGGGGTGATGGAGGTCTCTATATGGGTACCTTGGTGCGGGGTGGCATTAAATCTACTTTTGATTGGCATGAAGCTGTTTGCCGATTGAGAAAAATAAAGGGCTGAAATGAATCGTTTAGAGTTGATTAAATCGCTTGAGATGCGTGGCGTATTGAAGAGTCCAAGATTGATTGAAGCCTTTGAAACAGTAGACAGGGCGGACTTCGTACCCGAAATGCTCAGATATATGGCTTATGATGACACCCCTTTGCCTATAGGCGCTGCCCAGACAATCTCCCAGCCCTATACGGTTGTCTTTATGCTTGAGCTTTTACAGCCAAATGCTTTTGACCGGGTGCTGGACGTCGGATCGGGATCAGGATGGACTACCGCTTTGCTGGCCTGCGTGAGCAAACATGTCGACGGGGTTGAACGTATCGAGGAGCTTGTAGAGCTTGCAAAACATAATCTGTCTAAATACTCTTTTGAAAATATCACGCTGCATCAGGCAAAACAGACCCTGGGTCTGCAGGGCGAGTATTTTGACAAGATCCTGGTCTCTTGTGCCGCTGATGAGGTGCCAGAACCGCTTCTTAGACAGCTTAATCCGGGAGGAACGATGGTCATTCCGGTAAACAACAGTATTATGAAGGTAATGAAGAAGAGTGACGGCTCAATAAAGATGCAGGAGTATCCGGGCTTCGTTTTTGTCCCTTTGATCAGAGATGACTTTTAAGCTGCTTTAGCAGCCTCAAGCCGCAGCGGCAATCATCATGAGAGAATCTTTTAAATAGGCTATAATGCCGACATGATTTACGAATATAAGAATGAACAATATGATTTAAGTAAGGTAACACGCCTGTATCCCGCGGCGGCAATAGAAGTACCGGGCGGCGATAGCGCTCAAGTCTCTTTGGAGTGGGCTGATCTAAAGCAGGACAAGATAACTCTCGCCTATTATGTGCTCGTTTTTGACTTCGATCCGGTGGGTGAAGTCCCTGTTAACAGAAAAGAGTTGAAATGTGATACAAAAGAAGAGCTTTTTGCGGTGATGCAAGAGGTAAACACCTATTTCTCAAAATAAGCCGTGGCGGTCGCGTAGCGATAGTTCTTCAGAAAATAAGCCGTGGCGAGTGCAAAGCGATCTTTCTTCAGACAACAGACCCTGGGGGTCGCAAAAGGATATTTCTGCGCAGAGCAGTTCCTCTTTAAAAAAAATACTCTCCATCTCTATTCCTGCTGCTTTTAAACATCTTCTTGATATGCTGCAGGTACTGATAGACCTGATTATGATCGGTTCCCTGGGTGTAGCCGCCTTGGCCGCGATAGGACTTGGATTGCAGTTTCTCATGGTACTGAACGTCGTGATGACGGTCTATATCGTCGGCGGTAACGCAATTATCTCCCGACAGATAGGGTCAGGCCGTTTCCATAGGGCCAATATCGCTTTTTTTAACCTCTTTCTCTTGGCCTTAACACTCTCTTTTATCTCTCTGCTGATCGGATATATAGGTGCTGAACAATTCTATATATGGATGGGAACGGGCAGCGAGGTGGCAAGACTGGGAGCATTATACTTCGGTACGCTCTCTTTGGGCATGCCCCTAATCTTTGTAGATGCACTTTTCTTCAATGCCCTGAGTGCAGCGGGTAAGACACAGGTCTCCTTGTATATTAAAATCGTTTCTGCCTTATTGAATGTCCTGCTTAACTATGCGCTCATCTTTGGTAATTTTGGATTTGATGCCATGGGTATTCAGGGTGCAGCAGTCGCAACGATGATCTCTTACGCTTTTAATGTATCCGTATATTTTCTATTGGTCTCAAAAGGCTCCTGTATTTTACGTTTTTATGCCTATTACTCTCTTTCTAGCATGAAAAGCATCTTTAAGATAGGTGTTCCGGCCAGTATAGAACGCTTTATCTCTGTCGGCTCATTCATGGTCTTTGTCATGGTGATTACGAAATTTGGGATGGAAGCCTTAGCCGGATATCAGGTAGGACTGCGTATCGAAGGCCTGGCCTTTATGCCGGGCTTTGGATTTTCCATAGCAGCTATGGCTCTGGTAGGGCAGAGCTTGGGTGCCAAGAATGCTCTCTTAGCCAATAATGAAGCGATAACCGTTACAAAGATAGCAGCAGGTTTTATGGGTTTTGTAGGGCTGTTCTTAATCTTTATCCCTGAGTTTTTTTGTCAGTTTTTTACCCGCGATGAAAAGACGATTGAGCTGGCCTCTATATATCTTAGGCTTGTTGGCATATCGCAAGTCCCCTTGGCCGTAGTCTTTGTCCTCAGCGGAGCGCTTAGGGGAGCCGGAGCAACGAAAACAACCCTGAGAATAAATGTAGGTTCATTGGTTTTCTTACGCGTGCTCCCGGCGTTTTACGTCAGCACAATCAGTAATGATATCTTTTGGATCTATATCGTGATGATAAGCGAGACCTTTATTAAAGGTGGACTCTTCTGGTATGTTTTTTCTCAAGGCAGATGGAAAAGTATTAAAATATAAGATGGACATTACGTTGTTTTCTTTCCACGGTATTTTTTGGTTTTGACCTGTCTCTTATACACATCTGACGCTGCCGACGAAAGTGT
>CAXGZT010000260.1:0-2824 GCA_964014335.1 uncultured Campylobacterales bacterium
AGATCAATGTGGGTCTCGTGGGCTCGGAGATGTGTATAAGAGACAGTCCCATATTTTTTCTCTTTGTATTGAAGCATGATCTCTTTTTTATACTGTGAAGCGAACTGCTCAAACGTAAGCCCTAACTTGACATGCCTAATGCCCGTTTTCTTAGCAAACTCTTTTTGTAACTTCTGTTTTCGTAGCTGAAAGTCCGCATCCACAGTTTTCATATAACCGGCAATATACTCCTGCTTGGAATAGTTAAAACTGCGCTTAACGTCAATGCCCTCACTGCGAAGCTTTGCAACGACTTTCTGGCGTATACTCGGATGTTTGAAAAACTGTTTTTGAGAAAGGTTTAAAGGAAGGTTGTCATGTTTTTTATTCCAATCGGCCAGGGTCTCTTCTTCAATAATCTTGCTGACTCTGCGTGTTGCAGGACAGATACTCCCTTCACACCATCTTTTTGGATCGATATCATGTCCAAAATACTTTTGCATCAGATCTGCATACTCTTGTTTACCGATGAGAGAACCGTCTCTGACGAAATAGGCGATAAGATCACGGTTAAGCTGTGCAGACTGTTCCAGGTTGGCATTAAGAATATTCGTGTACTGGCGGACGTTTATTCGGTATTTCGTATACTCCCGTTTCAGGTCCTTCGTGAACTTTTTATACTTTTCTTCGAGTTGTTCTTTTGAATCTATTCGTGAGAACTCTCTGTTGATCCTGGCTATGCCGTCACTGTACAGATCCCAATCTTCCTGAATCCGCACGGCCATGTCTTCAAAGCGGTATCGTGCCTCATTATAATCCTCTTGAAAATATTTATGGATATAGATATCAAAAAAGCTTTCCTTTCCGCGTGAGACAAATTTCTTTATAAGATCTTTATCGATCTGCGTCAGTAAAAAAAGGTTTGAGATCATCACCTTGTCATATATCGAGAGGTTATCCAGGTTCTCTTTGGGAATGAAAGAGGAGTATCCCAGCTTCCCCGTCAACATACCGTATTTAAAGAGCTCAATATAATATGACTCATATCGTTTGTCCTTATTTTGCTTGACAATCTCGAACACAGCCCTATTAAGACCTTTATGAACTGCAAAATAGGTTGAAACAGTCAGCAGCACCATAATGATGATCATCACACCTTGATGAAACTCAAAGAACTTCTTCACTACAAGATAGTAAAAGGGAATCAATAGCAGTGTGACACCGACGGAACTGACCCGGTTTCCAAATCGTTCCAACTTCTCCAAAAGGTCTTGGTCGATATGGGTCGATGTCACGACATCAATGACAAAACCGTTATAATAAGACTCAAAACCGAGGTAGATCAATTTGGCAATAATAAGTGCCAGCATAAAGTAAAAACCCATTTTAGGAAGCTGAATCGTCTGCATCAAAGACCCTCGCTAAAGTCGATAAACTCTTCATGCTCGGGAAGCTGTGTCGTTGTCTTTAGATTGCGTTTTGATTTTTTGACATCAATCTTATGCTTTTTAACCTTTATCTTCCCCTTCGAATCAAACTCGGCTTCTTCATTAAAAATATGGATCTTGTATTCTCCGTCGATTGTCTTGTATTTGCCTGTTTGATAGATCTCTTTGGTATAAGCGACCGCATAATGCATGTCGGCATCGGCGGGGAGGTAGAGTACAGATCTCTTTGGAAGGTTAAAACCCGAACCCTGTTCACGCAGGCGTTTAAAAAGCTGCGAGTTCAACAGGGCTATCGTCTTAAGCAGCTCTTCATTCGAAGTTGACGAGTCACGCTCGCTCAGCACAGGAGCTACAATATCGTAAATATAATCAGCGTCAATCACTTCGACTTCAATACGCCCGTCAAAGGCTGCGATAATGTCACTCCCGTCTATCTCTTTAGCTTTTTCTGTATATACGCTGCGCGTTTTAAAAACAAATCCATCGGCTTGGATATTGTTAAACCCTTCAATATCAAGCCTCCCTTTTTCAAGCTCTTCCGTGTACAGGGGCGACTTCTGTGCATCCAAGAAGAGTATCTCGAATTTTTTGATATTTGAATTCTCGGCGTCTCCGTCAACTACAAATCCGCTGCCTTTGAGATGCACCTTTTTTATAATATAAGGCTTGTCGAATCTATACTCGATAAAAGGAAGATTATTCTCGTCAAAAACAAACTCTCCATTAAAAGACTTTCCTTTGAATTCGCTCATGTTTGATAGACCGATCTTGGGTGATATTTTTTTGTAGGCCTTTTTCAAAACCTCTTGCTTAATCGGCAAAGATTGCTTAAACAGGGTGATTTCAGGCGTTTCAAGAGCAGAATCGGGGAGCGCCCTTTCCGGCTCTTTCTTCGCACATCCTGCAATCAACATCAACAAGGCTATCAAGGTAAGTGTCTGTTTCATAACTCTTCTTTCGGTAATTAGTCATATTAGGGTAGTCAATAATAACTAATCTTCGGGAAATATTCGTATATATTATCTATTATTTTTTTAAACTTCACCTTTTTTCGCATCTTCTTGCATGAAATATCACTTTCAAGAAGTTTACGTCATCATAAGATTCTTATGCCTAGCCTTTTTCTTGTACGCAAAGCGCCTTTAAAAGCCAGGAACGGTACTCTGTCGAAGCCTCGGAGATATCAGTTGCAATTATCTCCGGAAGCTCATAGGGATGAAGCTCTTTGATACGCTTTTCTAAGGCTTTAAAATGGGATGGGGCGGTTTTTATCAGCAGCAAGAGTTCATCATCCTCACAAAACCTCTCTTCATAAATGTAATATGATTTTACCTGGGGGATCTGGTTTATACCTGTCTCTTATACACATCTCCGAGCCCACGAGACCCACATTGATC
>CAXGZT010000261.1:0-2813 GCA_964014335.1 uncultured Campylobacterales bacterium
ACAGTAGCCCATCTTCTTCATCAAAGAAGCCTTCCAAGTCTGCGCTCTCGTCATCGCTAAAACCCTCCAGCTCGTCAAAGGTCTCTGTCCCAAAACCGCTTAAGTCCTCTTCAATACTTTCACCTGCTGCAACTGTGCCATAGGAGAGTATAAGGAGTGTGACAAAAGAAGCCAGGCCTCTTCTTCTCATTGACTATAAGCCTCTTTCCAGCGTACGCGTAGCAAAAAACGACTCTTCCAGGTCTTGATTGTATTTGATGTCCGAAAACTCCAAAATAGTCTTATGCAGGGTCTTCTTTCCTTTTTTCGTCACCATCTGTACCTTGGTACTAGTCCAGACACCCTCAATCTCTTCCAGTCCCAAGACCTTCATATATTTGAGTTTTTTGCCCAACTTGACGTAATTAAGGGCTTGAACGACGACAAAGTTGTCCTGCCTTATAAAGACGATGGATTTTGTATATCCCGTCTCTTCCACGACCTTGGCATTTTTGGGGGTGACCATCAGCTGCCATGTCTTGTGACCTCCCACTTCCGGTTCTTTCATGATCTCATAGCTGTAATCTTCTACATTCCTTGAGGTCATATCCGAATAGGTGAAATCACTTCCCATAAAAGATGAGCTCTTGTCGCTTGAAGCGATACGTTTGACTTTTTTCAGTTCAGGCAGATAAAGCCACTGGTCGTCATCTTTGTCGCTATCTTCATAATCATAGGTCAAAAACCCCGTATCTTTTACATCCGCGGGAGTAAGAAAGAACATCAGTTTAAGGGTATCCTCTCCCTTCTCCTTGGCAAAATTCTTGAGTTGACGGACCCTTTTTTTACCGTTCTTGTCGATCAGGGTCATCTTCATATTTGACATCAGGTTGTCGCCCTCGTCCCGGTCATGTGCTGCCTGCGCGATCTCCTGAGCAGTAAGAGCCAAGAGCGGGCTGAACGTCAAAGAGGCTATCAACAGTGTTTTTAATATCATTTTTCATCCTTTTCATGGGAGAGTAGTTTTAGCAGGGCCGGAGCCAATATGATATCGGATATGAGCGCGATGATAATCGCACCTCCGGTCAAGATGCCGAAATTGATCAGATTGTTCAATGAGGCAAAGGTATAGACATAAAAACCGAGCGAGAGCACTATCGTCGTCGCGACCATGGCCCTGCCCGTTCCCAACATCGTCTCTTCGACCGAACGCTGCACACTCAGTCCCTGGTGGCGATAACGCGCAAAGTTATGAAAGAAGTGGACCGTATCATCCACGGAAAGCCCGATGATTATCGCGCCCACAAGCATAGTGAAGAGGTCAAGCGGCATACCTGCCATCTGCATAAAGCCCAGAGTCATAACAACAGGCAGTACATTGGGGATCATACTCACCAGACCGACCTTGACGCTTCCAAGTAGCAGGATCATCATGATAGAGATAAAGACAAAGGCCAGAGCATAACTCATACTCATGGAGTTCATCGCGGCTACGAGCGTTCTTTGAAACATCGGCACCATTCCGGTGATCGTGATCTCCGCCTCCTCTCCCAGCTCTTTTTCCATCAGACTTGTGAGCTCGCTGCTCAAGTCGCTATACTCTCCCGCTTCCATCCAAGGCAGTTTGATCGTCATTCTCGCCTTTGAAAAACCCGAATCGACCAGGTCTTCCAGGTCGTCGCTGCCGCTGTTTTCAAAAAGTAAAAACTCCTGCGGGATCAGGGCATCATTATCCGTGATCGTGTAATACTCCTGGCTGTTCTCATGCAGAGCTCTGTGTATCTCTTTAAGGACTTCTACAAGGCTCCAGCCCTTACCGACGAAGTACTTCTCGTTCTCTATGGCTTCTGCTTCTTTCCTCACTCTGTCGATCTTCTTTAAAAGCTCCGAACTGTACAGGCCGTTCTCCTTTTTCGTATCGATGATCACTTCCATCGTCACCGAACCTTTCAAGGCCTTGTCGACAGTATTCGTCGAGACCTTCACGGGCGAATCATCCGGATGCCAGCTTAAGGGATCATGTTTGAACTCAAGAGCCGAAGCAAAATAGACAAATACGACAAAAAGAACCAAACTTGAGGCGACGATCAGCTTTGCATGATGCAGACTGAAGACCGAGATCCTTTTGAGGATATCGTCCATTTTTGCAGACTTCTGCACATGCTTCTCTTTCGCGGGTTTAAGGGGCAGAAGAGCCAGTATCGCCGGCATCAAAAGCAGAGTATTCATCAATGCGACCATAACGCCTATAGAGGCGAAGATTCCCAGGTCGGCGATAGGCGCGACCTCTGCCGTACTGAAGGAGAGAAGCCCCGCTGCCGTTGTCAGTGAGGTCATGATAATAGCCAGACCCGAGTGGCCCAGGGCATAAGCTATTGCCGCCTGCTTTGATCCGTTCTTGTTAAAATGCTTGAAAAACATGGCCAAAAGATGCACGGTAGCCCCGATACCGACGGCCAGAAGAAACGAGGGAAGGATCTGCGTCGGAATGGTAATAGACGTACCGCTCAATGCCATGACCCCCATGGTCGTAAGAAGTGAGATCAAGACGATAAACAGAGGTAGTATGACGGCGCTGATACGTCTAAAGACGACAAACAGGAAGATCGCTATCATCAAAATAACAAGCTTTATAAAGGTCTGTATATCTTTTTGTATGGACACTTTGATATAGTCGTTGACCGCGAGAGAGCCTGCGATAAAGACCTCGAACTCTTTCTCATTGAAGGCTTTGACTATCTCATCGGCACGCCTGACCATCTCGCTTTTTGACTCGTCGCTTAAAAACTCCAGCTCTTCGTCCATCCCCTCTTCATCACTAAAACCGCCGAGAT
>CAXGZT010000262.1:0-2746 GCA_964014335.1 uncultured Campylobacterales bacterium
GTATACTCCATTCAGACCCTTAAAAGAGAGTTCATACCCTTCTGTCTTATCCAAAAGAGCGCGCTCCTCTTCAAAGATCTTCGCCTCAACCCAGACCTCATCGAGGTTAACGATCTGAAAAAGTTTGCTTTTAGCGCTGAAGGCCGCGCCTTTGGTGATGCCCTTGAAAAACACGTATCCGTCTGCAGGTGAATAGATGGTCGTATGAATTTCTGCCTTCATACTGCTGAGCACCTTTTTAATCTCATTATGACTGATTCCAAGCAGTTCCAGTTTCAGTCTGGCACTCTCAAGCATCCCCCTGTTGGGACGTTTTTTCGTATACTTATAGGTGTTTAGATACTCATCCTTTGCCTTAAACACCTCGGGAGAGTATACGCTTGCCAAGGCTTCCCCTTTTTTTACTCTCTTGTAAATCTTATCTGCATACAGCTTGACGACATAGCCTCCAAAACGCGCAGAGACATCATACATACGTGATTGGTCCACCATGACATAACCATAGTTTTTAAGGTCTTCACTTCTAGTCTCTTTTTTAACCTTGACCGTCTGCACGGAGAAGAGTTGTTCTACTGTCGCCTCTTTTGCTGCCAGCACTAAGGGCAATACGATTAAAAGCACTCTTATGATTAGATGCGGCTTCGCCTGACGTGTGTTCTGCGCCATGTGATTGTGCAGGATAAACATCGCTTCACGACCACTTTCGTTTGTTTTTTGCGGCTTCGCCTGAAACACCGCTTCGCGACCACTTTCGTTTGTTTTTTGCGGCTTCGCCTGAAACATCGCTTCGCGACCACTTTCGTTTGTTTTTTGCGGCTTCGCCTGAAACATCGCTTCGCGACCACTTTCGTTTGTTTTCATTCTAGTTCTCCCGACAGGGCTGAAATTTTGGCCTGGGCACGCTTATAGTTGGCGACAGCCGTTATGCTTTTTTGCTCCAGTCTGAGCTTATGTACCAATATATCGATATATTTAAACAGGTCTCCTCCTGTTGAGATGGAGGAGTTTGTCAATTCAAACATATGTTCTATCTTAGGAAGAGCTTCATCATGCACGATATGGTAAATCTCATACGCTGACTTCATCTGCAAATAAGCTGTTTGAAACTCTTTCTCAACCGCCGTCTTTGTATCTTCCTTACTGCTTTGAGTTGAAAGCAACAGTCTTCTCGCCTCCTGCTCTTTATAATCTTCTCTGCCGTAGATAGGAAGGGAGAAGCCCAGCCCGAAGGTCCAGTAGTTGTCAAAGTTCTTTCGGTATGAGTAGGCGCCTAACAGGCTCATATCTGGATAGTTGTTTAATTCTGCCGTCTCTATCATTGCTCTGTTTTTTTGGACCTCTTTCTCTTTCACGGCAATATCATGATTCTTTGCCAAACCCTCTTGCAGATCAGCAGCACCTGGCATATCCGTGATGACCAGATCCAACTCTAGATCGCTTACTTCAAAAGAGGCAAGATAAGATAGTTTGCTGTAAGCCGTATAGACCTTGGCGCTTAAAGCGCTTTTTTGAATTCGAAGATCCGAAAGAGTCAGTTCTGCGGACATGATCCCCATATGATGATTGTCAGAAGTACTCGTATACGACTCAAAAAGCTCTATGTTCTGTCTGGTCAAGTCTTCATAATCACAGATTATCTCATAAAGCTTTTCGCGTTCCCACACCGTATAGGCCTGCTCTTTTATGGCATTGACCAAGCTTGCTTTGGCTTGCCCCAGATTTTCTATCAAGAGATCTTCTTGGGCCAAAGCAAGTTTCTCCAACCCCTCCCGCTTGCCAAAGTAGGGAAGTTTTTGCTGCAGGGTCACTGTCTTGCGGCTCATCGCTTGATTTTCGTTTATCGTATTTTGCGTATAAGAGAGCATAGGATTGCTCAACTGCTTTGATATATCTATATTCGAACGGTTTGCCGTGATCTTATGCCTGATAGACTCTAAAGAGGGGTTCTGTTTCAGGGCCTTGACTATCACCTCATCAAGAGTAAGCCCGTAAAGGCTGGTGCCAAGAGAACAGAAGAGTAGCAACATGTTTTTACATAGATGATTTTCAATACCTGCCATGTGACCTCTCTAAAAACTCAATAAGGCTTTAACCCGCGATCTTTCACCCTCAATCCCTGTGATATCAAATGAGAGTGCTTTGTCTAACTGATACCGGTCTTCGTTCTGTTAAGCCTGCTCTATTGTAGCTAAGCTAGCGTGAAGTGCGTGTGAAGCGCTCTTGCCCAAGAGTATTATGAATACATACTCCCCTTTCCAACATCACTGTTTTTCCATTTTCCTGTTTTACGATATAATCTAAAAAATTATTATTGAAGTATAGCTTCGGATAAGCGGTTCACCTGATCGGTTTCGGCCGAACCCCTTCGGTGAATAGACTATCTAAAAAACCTACAAGGTAGAGCGTGAGTATCTTTTCTAAACTCTTTTCATCTGCTTCTGTTAAAGAAGCCCCTCTTTCACGTACCATTATCACCGAAGCCCTGGAAAAAGAGTTTGAAGATGGTGCCGAGTTTTATACCCGGGTACTTCTCTTTTATCAGGGTCAAAAGAAGATCATTGAGTACATGATGATTCACCCTCGCATCGGAGTCATCCTTTTTAACTTCTTTGACTATAGCCCGCAGGAGCTTCGGGGAGTGAAGGCTTCGGCTGAGAATGCAGATGAGAAAAATGCGGATATACGGGTACGAAGCGATAAGTGTTTCCTGGAATCACGGTTTGATGATGAATCCATTTCACGGACG
>CAXGZT010000263.1:0-2722 GCA_964014335.1 uncultured Campylobacterales bacterium
TATAAGAGACAGCTGCAGGCGGAAGATTTGGGTGCCATAAAAGAAAACAGATATGTCCAGATCATCTGTATCGCTTATGATAAAGAAGCCAAGTCCAAGAAGTCTAAAAACAGCTCTTTGGGGTACTTCGGACGCTCAGACACTATTGATGAAAACTTGAAAAAAGCCGTGATACGGTTCATCTTGTGCTGGCGTTTTGAGAAAAGTTTTATGACCCTAGAGCACTATCATGACATGATCTCACGGGTGAATAATGAAACCGACTAAGCGCTTTTATGCGAAACTCTATCTCTTTTGGGCTTTTTGGGTAAGTCTGAGATCATCTGTTTATGCACTCCTGCTCTCTCTTTTCAGCGCACTGATAGTTTACATCGCTAAAGGCTTTCCTCCTCTAAACGAAGAGTCGGTTTTAGCCTTGAAAGAGATCGCCTATCTCAGTTTTCCTGTTGCCTTTAGTCTCAGTTTTATTATTAGCCTGCTTCTTGTGTTTAAAGAACTCTTCTCCAGAAAAATCGACGGTTACAGACTTACTCTTTATAGCTGTGCAGGTGAAAAGCTTGTAGACCCTTTGCTCTCTGATGTGATGGGGATTTGGCGAAAATGGCTTTTTATAACGGTATGGATGATACTGATTTTTCTCGTGATTTTCTTAGGCCTTTGGAAGTTAATTAGCGGGGATTTTCCTCCCCTCTCTTGGTTCAATGGTCTTAGCCTCTATGGGCTTGTGATCACTCTCGGCGGAGCTGCCTTTGTGATAGGTGTTAAAAAATGTAAAAAGATAGGGATTTCGGATGAGTAAACTCCTTTATCTGGATCTGGAGACGACGGGGCTGGAAGAGAAAGACCGGATCTGTGAACTTGGCTTAATCGTAGAGGAGAGGGATGAAGTGGCTGTTTTGCGTTCATTATGCAAGAGCTCCAAAAAGATATCTATAGGGGCAATGGCCCTGCACCATATCACTAATGAGATGTTGGCAGATAGTCCCGCGTGTGAAGAGTCGCTGCCCTATAAAAGACTGGAAGAGGAGAACCAAGAAGAGAATGTTCTGATTGCACATAATATTGGTTTTGATTTGAGCATGCTCGAGAAAGAGGGCTTAAAGACAAAGATGCGGACAGTTGACACGCTCAGGTGCACAAAGGCACTGATACCCGAATGCGAGAAGTATGCCTTGCAGTATCTGCGTTATGAACTCTTGCTCTATAAGGAAGAGGGAGCGCTCTCTGAAAAGCTGGGTATAAACCTAAGCGCGCATTCCGCCTTGAGTGACGCCTTGCACGTCAAGCTTTTATACCGTACTTTGCTACAATATGCTACCCTTTCAGAACTGATTGAGATCAGCAGTTCGCCTGTACTGATGCAGAAACTTCCTTTTGGAAAATACAGCGGCCGGTATATCGAAGAGATTGCGGGTCTTGACCCGGCTTATCTAAACTGGATGTTGGGAAGCATAGAAAATATGGATGAAGATCTGGTGTATAGTGTCAAAAAATATTTAGAGGAACAAAGATGAAAGTCGCGGTCCAATGTGAGTCGGCTCTGCTGCAGCGCAGTCTGGAACTTTTTTTAGAGAATCACCTGAGCTCTTTGAAACAGTGTGATGTCGTCATAAGGGATAAAAAGGTGATGGATTCACATCACAGTCTCTATATTTCAGGTACGGAAGACGCCGATATCAAAAAACCGTTCTCGCGTTCGCAGCTTTATCTTGCATTGGAAAAGTTTTATAATAAGATCGCCGAGATCGAGGGTGTTCAAGCTTATGATGAAGAGGCATATCACAATGATACAAAAGATTTCAGGCTCCTGGAAGAGAGAATTGATCAACTTACCCTGGAGTATAAAAACAGTATTATGCGCGTCGTAAAGGCTTTTTATGAGTAGACTTCAGACGAGTATTGTTGCCGGAAAGTATAAGGGAGTGAAGATTGATCTTCCTTCGCTGGAAACAACACGAAGTTCCAAAGGCATAGTCAAAGAGTCCTATTTCAATACGATACAGTTTGATGTGATTGACTGCAATATGGTCGAGGTCTTCTCCGGATCGGGTTCGATCGGCTTGGAAGCCCTGAGCCGAGGAGCGGGACATGTCTATTTTATGGAAAAAGATAAGGCTGCTTTTCAAACACTGAGCAAAAACATAAAAAGGGTAGATGCAGATAATGTTACGGCTATTTACGGGGACAGTTTTGAGACCATTGATCAGGTCATCAAGGCGCTTTCCCATGCCAGGGAAAAAGCGTACTTTTATGTTGATCCTCCTTTCTCGTTTCGCGAAGGGATGGAAGAGATTTATGATAAGACCTTTAAAACCCTTGCCTCAATTCCTGGGGAGATGATCGAGATGATCACAATCGAGCATATGACGGGCTTGGAACTGCCTCAAAACATAGGCTCTTTGAGGCTGAAGAAATCTAAAAAATTTGGAAAAACGAGCCTGACACACTACCGATAGAACCCAAGATAATGAGCCTTAATTCTGGCTTTTTATCTATTCAACAACAACTCTTCATTTTTTTTCTAATTTGGAACAGCTCTTGCTTAAAGTAATGCAATTACACAGGGCAGGGAAGTCTATGAAATTTTTGTTTATCTCTTTGATATTTTTTACATCATTGCAGGCGACCAAGGTATCGGAAGTCACCAAGGTGGTCGGCGTTCGTGAAAATCAGCTGATTGGTTACTCTTTGGTAGTCGGTCTGAACAAGACGGGTGATGGGA
>CAXGZT010000264.1:0-2696 GCA_964014335.1 uncultured Campylobacterales bacterium
TACACCGACACTTTCGTCGGCAGCGTCAGATGTGTATAAGAGACAGCTTTAATCCCGTCAACAACATGTCGGGTTTCCATCTTCAAGAACGGTTCTTCTTTATGCCCGGTTTTCCCCAGATGGCACATCCTATGATAGACGAGGTTCTATCCAAATATATTCCCGAGGCTGGAAAACTCTATACCAAAGGATTTATCGCCCAATGCGGAGAAGGAAAGCTTCAAGACCTGATGCTTGATCTGCCCCGTGAGATTGAGCTCTCGTCTCTTCCGATGATGAATGGCACCACACCCTCTGTCGAGTTTACGCTAAGTGCGAAAGACGAAGCATTGATGCAAAAACATTTTAAACTCTTTACGGACTTTTTAGAGAATGAAAAAATAGAGCACAGGCTTTTATGAGGTTCTTTATTTTCTTTTTAAGCTTTCTCAGCGTGATGGCGCTTTTGAACTTCTATATTTATAAACGCTTTTTCAAGAAACTTCATCCTCCCTTTAACAACTATGCCTTCGTCATTCCTTCACTCCTGATGTTTGGAGAAGTGCTCTTTGTTACAGAAGCCGTAGGCCGGGTGTTTGTTGAATCCCCTGCCCTCTATTTTGTCCTGTCCGCTTCTATCGGAATCACCTTTTTACTCTTTGTAACCGCCCTTGTTTATGACCTTAACCTTTCGCTTTTCAAGCGTGTTCCTTTTCAAAAAAGCCGCCGAAAATTTATAAAGATCATCTTTGATACGACCATGCTGATACTGGCTGTAAGCTATCTCTTCAAAGGTTTAAAAGGAGGACTCTCCAAACCAATATTAAACAATATCAACACTACAATAAAAGGTTTTGGAAAAGAGGGCTATGTCATCATGCAACTCAGCGACATTCATGTCGGGCGGACGATAAAAAAATCTTTTGTGCAAGAGCTTGTCAGAAGAGTAAATGATGAAAAGCCAAATATCGTCGTTATCACGGGAGACCTGGTCGACAATGAGATCGGCAAGGTCAAAAACGACCTCTTACCGCTCAAAGAACTTCTGACACCGGTCTATTTTATTCTAGGCAATCATGAGTATTTTCACGGAGCCGAAGAGATCATCTCCTATATTAAAAGTCTAGGCATAAGGGTATTGCTCAATGAGTCTCTCCAGATAGACGAGAAAGAGTTCAGCTTTAACCTTATAGGCTTTACAGACGTCTCAGGCGAGCGTATGGATGAATATCCTATGGATATCAAGAAGGCCTATAAAGGTATCAACCCCTCTCTGCCAACTGTCGTCCTTGCCCATCAGCCCAAGAGTATCCTGCGTTTACAGCAGAGGCCTTGCGACCTGATGCTCAGCGGCCACACCCATGGCGGGCAGATTTTCCCTTTTGGCCTTCTGGTGATGGTCGATCAGCCCTATCTGGCCGGACTTTACCAGCATAACGACGAACAGCAGATATTCGTAAGCCGGGGTGCGGGCTACTGGGGACCGCCGATTCGGGTCATGGCACCGAGCGAGATCTCTAAGATTGTTATTAAAGGCTGATTGTGAAGACCCTCTTACTCCTACTCCTCAGCCTCAAGCTTTATGCCATTATCCATATCATCGACAGACCTATCATCTTTGATGAAGAGCGTATAAGCCTGACGAAGCAGTATATTCAAAAACATTATGGTCTTGACGTCGACACCATAGATATTCAGCCGCGTATCATCGTCATCCACTGGACGGCGGTAAACGATTTAAACCGTTCTATCGAACGATTTCTAAGACCCACCCTGCCCGCGGACAGGCCCGATATCCGGGATGCTTCGATTCTAAACGTCTCGGCACATTTCATGGTGGACAGAGACGGCTCTGTCTACAGGTTGATGGATGAGACCCTTATGGCCAGGCATATTATAGGTTTAAACTACAGCTCTATCGGTATCGAGAATGTCGGCGGCGAAAAGAACATCGATGACCTCACCCCTGCACAGCTGAAAGCAAATATCCAGTTGATCCGGTACCTGCAGTCCAAATATCCCGATATTGAATATCTTATCGGACATCACGAATACACAGACTTCAGCACCCATCCTCTCTGGCTGGAAAAAGACAGTGGATACAGGACCCTCAAATATGACCCCGGAACAGGTTTAATGGATAGACTCCGAAGCTGTTTTCCCCGATTAAAAGCGTCAATAAAGGAGAGGCCTTGATATCACACCCTTACTGGTATCTTCTTTTCTTGGGCCTGGCAGCCTCCTGTGCCCTCTTCTTATCCAATAAAAGGTACAAGCCGCTTCACTATATCCCGCCTATCGTCCTGCTCTATATGGGGGTAATGACGCTGAGCTCCTGGGGCATGTTCGAACAGAATGAAGCCATAAACCACTCCTACACGATACTCAAGAGCAACCTTCTGCCTGCGATGCTTTTTTTAATGCTGCTGCCGAACAGGATCACGCTCCTGCTGAGGATCGGTCCCAGGATGATACTGACGTTTTTCTTAGCAAGCTTCAGCCTCTTTCTTGCCTTTATAGCAAGCTTTATGCTCTTTTCGCTGGAGGGTCCGGATATAGAAATATTTGCTCCCCTGGCAGGCTCCTGGATGGGAGGTACCGGAAACATGATCGCCGTCTCCTCCGCCATCAATGCAAGCGAAAACTCCATGGGCGTCACCATGATTATAGACTCTGTTGACTATGCTCTTTGGCTTATGTTTTTGCTCATGCTCGTA
>CAXGZT010000265.1:0-2624 GCA_964014335.1 uncultured Campylobacterales bacterium
CATACTGTCAAAGAGCGCACCGCTTTGAAAAAGAAAACCGACCTCTTTGCGGATGAAACGCATCTCCTTTTCACTGCAGCCGACGATCTGTTTTCCATCCACCACGATCTCACCTTTGTCCGGTTTTAAAAGCCCGACAATATGTTTAATAATAGTCGACTTGCCTCCACCCGAGATGCCGAGGATAACCGTAGTCTTCCCTTTTTCGATATGAAGGTCTATGCCCTTAAGTATCTCTCTATCCCCAAAACTCTTACGCAGGTTTTTAAAATCGATCATGCCGTTCTCTTTTTCCCCAAGAGGACATAGAGCCGTCGACCGAGCAAGACGGTCAAAGAGAGGACCAAGATCTTGAAATCGAGTTCCGAACCGAGATGAAGGTTCTCAAACTCTACAGTCTGCGTAGCTTCCTCTCCCGCTTCTTGAAGTTCAAGGATTTTAGGCGTATAAACACCGATAAAGAGTGCTATCGTAGCTAAGGCCATAAAACTGGAGAGAATGACCGTCTTGTCACGCTGAAGTATCTTATACGAATACATCTCATAAGCCATAATCACAATGCCCATGAAGCCGAGAAAGTACGAAAACTTGTCAAAGCCCTGCGCCATGATCTGACCCTCTTGATAATGCGAGAGCAGAGGACCGATATATAACTCTGAATTGAATATTGTAGAAGTCATTATGATGCCAAGGGTTAATATCCCTCCGATGCTTGCGCCCAGAAGGATCAAATAGATCATGTCTATACTGCGTTTAAATGTTCTCATCTTACTACCTTAATTCTAAAATAAATCCGCGGTCATGTCCGGCATAATCGCTGTAGAACTGCAAAGACTTCATCTTTAGACCTTTACAGTACTCTTCTATCTTCTCTTTTTGATCATATCCCATCTCGCAGGCCAGTATGCGCACATCTCTTCGTACGGCCTCATCGATAAGACGCTGCAGGATCTCATCCCCAATATCTCCGCCGTAGAGTGCGTTCTGCGGCTCATAATCCAGGTTCGACTCTAATTGAACACCATTTGCTATATAAGGCGGATTAGAGACCAAGATATCGATCTTCTCCTCAACACCCTCAAGAAGGTCGGTTTGTATGATCCTAATGCGCTCTTGCATCTTCTTTAGAACAATATTTTTCTGTGCGATATTGATCGCGTCCGCACTGATATCGGTTGCCAGAAACGAAGCGTTTTTCAGGTGCTGGGCCAAAACAATGGAGACCACTCCGCTGCCTACACCCACTTCGGCAAAGGACTCTGAACTAAGCGGGTCCAGCTTTTGAAGAAGCTCTTCGATCAGCAACTCTGTCTCAGGACGCGGGATCAGAGCTCCTGGAGAGATGTAAAACTCTTGTGAAAAAAAACTCACGCTTGAGGTAATATACTCGATGGGTTCGTTTTGGGCCCGTCTTTCAAGCAGTTTCATATACTCCGCGGCTTCGACCTCTTCGTCCAGATGTGTGATCAGGTAGAGCCTATCCCGTTTTAAAAGAGAAGAGAGCAGTATCTCTGCCTCACGGCGGGGACGTTCAGCGATCTCCCTTAACTCGCTTGCACCGAGCTCTAGCCACTCGTCTATCGTTCTACTGAGCATTCACTTGTACCCGTATCTGTCTTGCTGGAGCTTATCTCCACACCTAGCTCTTTCAAACGTTCCATCACAGGAGGATGCGTGTAATGAAAAAAGATGTAGAGCGGATGTGACAAAGGAAAGCTTTTGTTCTCCGTCACCAGTTTCTGAAGTGCCGAAGCGAGATGTTCGCCGCCGCCCAGTTCTGCACCCGTCTTATCCGCTTCAAACTCATTATGACGGCTTACCATACCCATGATCGGCATCATAACAAAACCGAGCACCGGCATAAACAGTAAGAAAAGGACGATAATGACTCCCGGTGTTCCTGCGACACCCAGCTCCAGGAAAATATTTTCATTCAGATTACCGAAGAGAGCAAACATGCCAAAGAGCAAGACACCCATCAGGCCCATATTCTTGTAAATATCCCCGTGTGCAAAATGGCCGAGTTCATGTCCCAAAACAGCCAGCAGTTCCTGAGCCGAGAGTTTTTCGATCAGGGTATCAAAAAGCACGACACGTTTGGTCTTTCCCAGACCGCCAAAATAGGCATTCAGCCTCGCATCACGTTTGCTCGCATCCGATACGTAGATACCCGAAGAGACAAAACCCGTTTTTCGCATCATCTTTTCAATGCTGCTTTTTAAGGCACCCTCTTCCAGAGGTGTCACCTTGTCAAAGAACAGAGCGCGGACCGTCGGGAAAAACATATTGATCAGTACGATCACGCCGAAGATAAACGCAAAACTGTAGAGCCACCACATCTCTACGCCCAGCATGATCTCGTTCACGCCCCAGATCACAAGAGCCCCGAAGACCAAGGTCAGCAGAGTAGTGATCAGGGTGTCTTTGATATACAAAGCCAGGGTCGACTTGTTAAAGCCGTAGGCCTCATCCAGAACAAACTTCTGATACAGGTCAAAAGGGAGAGAGACGAGGGAGTTTAAGAAGACAAAGCCCAAAACGAAAAAGATCGTCTTCAGTGTCGATGAGAGTTCCAGAAAAAGTCCGTCAAACCAGGCGATCCCAAAACTCATCCAAAATATAAG
>CAXGZT010000266.1:0-2599 GCA_964014335.1 uncultured Campylobacterales bacterium
ATGGAGCTTCGCAAGCGCTCTTTTGTTCATGAAGGGCTTAAGAATCTGTTTTATGCCTTCCCCGACAGTGCCCATCCTATGGCCATGATGTCTTCGGCTGTTTCGGCTCTCTCGGCCTTTCATTATGAACACCTTGAGGTTAGTGACAAAGAGGAGTTTCAGGTAATGGCTCGACGAATCATTGCAAAGATTCCTACCTTAGCCGCCCTATCCTACCGTAGAAGTCTTGGAATTCCTTTTATCTATCCCGACATAGAACGCTCATTTACAGAGAACTTCTTATATATGATGCGGGCATATCCTACAGCTGGTCTCGCCATAAGGGATGTAGAGATCAGAGCCTTGGACACTATTTTCACTCTGCATGCAGATCATGAACAAAATGCGTCTACCTCTACAGTACGCGGTGTTGCTTCGACAGGGGCACACCCTTATGCAGCAATTTCAGCTGGAATAAATGCGCTTTGGGGACGTGCCCATGGCGGCGCCAATGAATCCGTTATTGCTCAGCTGGAGATGATAGGCAGTGTTGATATGGTGGATAGTTTTATACAAAAGACAAAAGACCCGGACGATGATTTTAAACTTATGGGGTTTGGACACAGGGTGTACAAGAACTTTGACCCGCGTGCGCGTATCTTAAAGACCTTGCTAGATGAGCTTAAAGAAGAGCTGGGCGTTGACAACGAGCTTTTGGCAGTAGCCAAGAAGATTGAAGAGGTCGCCCTTACGGATGAATACTTTATAAGTCGGAAACTGTATCCGAATATAGATTTTTATTCGGGTCTGATATTGACAGCCCTTAAAATTCCTAAAAACATGTTTACGATAATCTTCGTTATCGGCCGCTCTGTAGGTTGGATTACCCAATGGATGGAGCTTAAACAGGACGAAGAGATGAAAATAGCTCGTCCAAGGCAACGGTATACCGGTCCTACAAACAAAAGTATCTGAAAGAGGCCGAATGAGTAAAGAAGAACTTTTAAGTCAGATAACCGATCTGCTTAATGAATACGGAACACCTTCAAGTATAAATCCCAGCGTGCTTAAGTTTCTTACTGAAACCGACCTGAGAGAGATAAAAGAGTCCTTGATCGAAAGTAAAAAACATCACCTCGATGACAAAGAGTGGTTACAACAGTTTAAAAAAGAGTTATAGCTTTGCGTTCTTTTGTTAATAATAGTTAGTCAAGTTTTTACCCAACTTTAAGTATAACAAAATATAATTCCAACACTTTATCACATCGTTCTTTTTTACTTAAGCATATGTTAATACCAAAAATTAACATAATACATTTAATGCTAACAGGATTCGAGCGAAGTATAATGATTTAAACATTTTAAAACAGGAGATTTTATGGCAAATGTTGATTTAGTCCAACTGACAGAGCAGACGAAAAAGTTGACTGCGATGGTCGTTGAAGATGAGGGTGTGGCCAACGAGCTGTTGAGCTCAACCTTCAAAAACTTCTTTTCAGATGTTTCATCTGCATTTAACGGCAAAGAAGCACTTGAGATGTTTGATCGCCTTAAACCGGATATCGTTTTTGTTGATATAGTCATGCCGGAAATGGACGGAATAGAACTTTCTCGTAAGCTACGTGAGATGAACCCAAATCAGATTATTATTGTCATTTCAGCAAGTAATGACATCCAAAAGATATCTGAATCGATCGAAATCGGTGTCAATAGTTTTATCCAAAAACCAATTGACACTAAAAAGATCATTGAGTTACTCAGCAATGTAACGGCATTGATCAGCAAGAAGAAAAAAATAGAGACAAAAACATTCTCTATTTCTCTTCCTCTAAACCTGTACGAACTGGTTGATGAGAATGCAAAAGTAGAAAGTATCTCTAAAAATGCCGTTATAATCCGCGCGCTCCGCTCTTTTTACGAACAATAAGAACAGGGTTTCACACCCTGCTCTGGCCGCCTTGTCGGCTACATCACTTTTTTACAGGCAGAGAAATTCTAAACTCCGCACCCTTATCGATATTTCTAACAGTCAAAGAACCGCACATGGAGTTTTCAATAATCTGCTTTGACATATACAAGCCTAAGCCTGTTCCCTGGGTCTGGTGTTTAGTTGTGAAATAGGGATCAAATATTTTATCTATTACATCTTTTTTTATGCCACCACCGTCATCACTGATATAAACAACAGCCTGCTCTTTTTCTTTTGTAATCAAAATACGAATATCTTTCTTCTCGCTCTTGCTGCTTTGTATCGCTTCTTGAGCATTGTTTATGATATTGATGAGCACTTGCTTAAACTCGTTCAAACCCCCTTTAATAAGGCTATCGTGTTTGAGGTCAATCTTGCATTCTATATAGTTATAAGAAAGGTTTGTGCTTACAAGATTGTATACGGAATCAACCGACTCTTTAATGCTGAACTCAATCTCATCATCTCCCTGCTTGAAAAAGTTTCTAAAATCATCAATGGTCTGAGACATATATTGAAGCAAGTTGTTTGCCTTGTCGTAAGACTCTTCGACTTTTTGTGATGTAAGGTTTCCCAATTGATCAGATATGTAAAGATCTTGCATGACCAAGGCCATGATATTGAGAGGCTGCCGCCCTTGGTGGGCGATAT
>CAXGZT010000267.1:0-2580 GCA_964014335.1 uncultured Campylobacterales bacterium
AGGCATTGCAGGTATTAGGCAAAAGTGCTGAATATAAAGACCATGAAACGGGTGCACATACACTAAGAGTTGCCCACTACTGTAAGGTCTTGGCTAAGGCTGCAGGCCTGAATGAAAAGGTTCAGGATGTGGTTTTTCATGCTTCACAGTTTCATGACCTGGGAAAAATAGGTATAGGCGATGAGATACTGCTCAAACCAGGAAAGCTCGACGATGCGGAGTTTGAGATCATGAAAACGCACGCGCGTATCGGATACGATATATTGAAATACTCACAGAGCGGGTATTTGAAAGCAGGTGCGGTAATCTCTTATAGTCACCATGAAAAGTTCGACGGCAGCGGTTACCCTATAGGTCTGTCCGGCGAAAGGATCCCCATACTCGGTCGTATTGTTGCCGTGGCCGATGTGTTTGATGCCTTGACCTCCGTGAGACCGTACAAGAAGGCATGGAGCATTGAAGATGCCTGTGAATTGCTGATAGAGGAAAAAGGCAAGCATTTTGATCCAAACTTGATTGATCTGTTTATTGAAAATTTAGATGAGATGAAGTCTATAAAAAGCCGGTTTATTGATGAAGAGTAGGTTTGATCAAGGCTCGCACATCGTATTGCAGTCACCCTCACAAGAAGAGGCATAGGTCTTATACGCCTTTTTGAGTTGCTGACAATCCTCTTCAACAAGAACCCGAAAGAACCCGAATCTAAACAATACTCCCAAAAACTTGAAAGAAGACTTAGATATTTTTTTACTGTTATACCAAAGAGGGTTTTGTCATTTTGGAATAACCCAAAAAAGCATAGGGGTTTAAGCTGGAGGCTGTTAATCATGTGACACTTTATAGTATTGAATATTTTATTCATCTTCAACTCTAGGCTGCCAGGATTCATCAAACTTGCTCGCTGCTTATCCATTCTAAGGGCAGGGACACCTTAAAACAAGCACCTTCATCGCTGTTACTGACCTCAAGAATTCCGTGCAGATGTTTTTCGATGATGGTCTTTGACATATAGAGTCCCAGCCCCGTACCGTTTTTCTCATCTTTTGTAGTGAAGTAGGGATCGAATATTTTGAGAATGATATCTTCCGGTACCCCGCCTCCGTTGTCACATACGGTTGTAATGGCATACTCTGTGTTTTTACTGATGAGAACATTAATACGGCGATTTTCATTTCTGTTTTCAATGAGGGCCTCTTTGGCATTTTTAATAAGGTTTATATAAACCTGCATCAGTTCACGTGAGTATGTTTTCATTGTAAAGCTATCGTCACATTTGATTGAGAGTGTTACACCATTGTTCTCGAGGCTTTTTCCCATAATACTCTGAACTTCTGCCATAATGTTTTCTAGCTTAGTCTCATCTACACCTTTTTTAGGACGGAAAAAGTTTCTAAAGTCGTCTATTGTCTTGGAAAGATATTGGGTTTGATTTAGGATGTCATCACCCATTTCATCTAAGACTTCGTTAGTAATTTCTACTCCTAATGCCAGGTCGACCTTGAGGTTGTTTACGGCCATTGACATCACCGAAAGCGGCTGTCTCCACTGGTGGGCAATCATTCCAATCATCTCACCCATGGCGGCATGCTGGGACTGAGCGAGCATGATGTTTTCTTTGTCTTTTAACTCGGCTTCAACCTCTTTATATTCAATTGCCTTGGAAATTTGATGGCAAATATTATTAAGCATGTTTCGCTCCTCAAGCATGAAGGGGCCTTCATAGAGTGTTGGATAATCCGTCATGTAGTAGACTTCGATCTTTCCCCGAGGTTTGCCGTTTACGACAAGCTCCTGGGACTGTTTCCACTCGCTTTCATCAAAGGCTTTTGAAACATATCTTTTATCGTCAAATGTAATAGCGCACCTGGTGGCTTCTGGATACTGCCAACCAGAAGGAGCTAAACTTGCCGTCCCTTGAAGCAGTTCATCGATACTCTGCTGTTTTTGGATGGATTCGGACAGGCTGTACAGGAGTGCGGTCTCTTTCAGACGTTCGGTTTTGTCATATACCTCTCTCTTCAGCTCGTTTTCCAATTCTTTTCGTTGAGTAATATCGGTATGAAAACATACCATACGGACGGCTTTTAAATCTTCATCAAAGATGGTTTGTCCGCGATCAAGAACCCATATCCAGTGCCCGTCTTTGTGTCGTAAACGGTGAATGTTTTCATATAGGATGCCGGGTGCTTGATGGCTTTGTAATATATTCTCTTTAGTCTGCTCAATATCATCAGGATGAATACGGTCTTCCCATGTACTTAACACGTTTTGAAGTTCTTCATCCCTGTACCCCAGCATGGACTTCCATTTTGGTGAAAAATAAACTTCATTATTGAGAAGGTTCCAGTCCCATAGACCGTCATTTGTTCCGTTTATTGCGTATTCTAGCCGTTCTCTCAGTATCTCGAGTTCTTCCGAAGTTTTTTTAACCTTCTCATCCAGTGATGTGGTTTTAAAAACAGTGAATGCCTGTGTCAACAAAAATTTTAGCGTTTTAATATTCTCTTGGCTTACAGGTGTGGCTACCTCTGTGCTGTCTCTTATACACATCTGACGCTGCCGACGAAAGTGTCGGTGTAG
>CAXGZT010000268.1:0-2550 GCA_964014335.1 uncultured Campylobacterales bacterium
TCTCGTAAGCGACAGGAAGTCCATACTTGATCAGAACCTTTTTAATACGCTGCAACTCATCTGTCTTCATCAGACCTAAACGGCTTGCAAGCTCGTTTGCCATCATCATTCCTATGGCGACACTTTCACCGTGCAGGTATCGGGTATAGCCTGTTTCATTTTCGATAACATGGCCAAAGGTATGTCCGTAGTTCAAGGCAGCTCTTAGCCCTTTTTCTTTTTCATCCGCAGAAACGACCCTTGCCTTGGTCTTCACCGATTTACCAATGGCTATCTTGATCTGTTCTTCGTCGTATAAGTCGGCCTTTTCCAGCCACTCGAAAAAAGCCTTGTCAAAACAGACCGCCATCTTCACGATCTCGGCAATACCGGCGGCATACTCGCGCTTGGGAAGTGTTGATAAAAAATGCGGATCAATATAGACTGAACGGGGTTGATGAAAGGCACCTAGAAGGTTTTTCCCGTACCCATTATTGACGCCCGTCTTGCCGCCCACACTCGCATCGACCTGGGAAAGGAGGGTCGTCGGAATCTGGATAAAGTCGATGCCGCGCTGATAAATACTCGCGGCAAAGCCTGTCATATCACCGATCACACCCCCGCCAAAGGCTATCAAAACCGAAGAGCGATTAAACTTGTGCTCAAAAAGGTTGTTAAGAATTTTTTCAACCGTTGAAAGCGTCTTATAGTTCTCCCCGTCTTCGACCGTAATAATATAGACCTCTTTTGCACTCAGCCTTGAAAGCAGATAGTGCAGATGCAATCCGCTGACCTTAGGGTTGGTCACGATAGCGACCTTCGTGTCCACATGGAGCTCTTCAAGGGCACCGATATGGACCTGATAAGAGTTGTCTATCTCTTTTTTTAATTCTATATCTATCTTCATCGTCTATCCAAAACTTTTTTTAGTAAGTAGATAATACAGAAGGAAGGCTTTAAAGGGGATAAATAAGAGGATCTGAAAGCTACTTTACAACTGCGTGGGGATAAAAAGTTGGTGATACTCACCCAGGCGGTGATATAACTTCTCAGTATCGGTTGAAAACAGTGAATAAAGCGGCAGATCAAGGATCTTTTCTGTAAACGGAAGGCAGTAGAGAAAGTTCTCTTTTTGTTTCAAGAAACGTATAGGGTTTGCCTCTTCTGAGACAATCTTGATTGACTTTGAAAAGATGACAGAAAGGTTCTCATAATTCTCTACAATACGCTCTTTGTCGTCTGTCTTATCTTGAGTAAAATCAAAGAGTTCAAGATTAAAAGAGAGCTGTGCGGAGATGTCAAACACCGTCGTTGATATCTTTTCCAGGTCTCTGTTCTCGGTGAGAACAACCACACTCTCTTTGAGTTTGGAAAATGGTTTTTTAGAGAGTTTAAGAACGGGTATCTTACTTTCGTAGAGACATTGTCGAAGCGCAGCGACCGAAAAAAGCTCGCCCGAAAGCATAAAAAGACCGATGCTCATCTTTTTAATATCATTTAATATTATATCTCTGTAGCTCTGTGTCGTGTAGTCAACATCGATCTCAATATCATCGGCTCTGTGCGATTTTATTTTTGCAAGCATCTCAATGCTTGAAGCATTGACTACGCGGATATAGAGCTTGTCTCCCAGATGGCTATGAATATATTTTGAGCGCTTGATCAGTTTGGGCAGGGAGTCTGCACTCTCAACAGCCATATCGATATAAAGATAAAGATTGTTTCCATAAGGAGCAGGAAACTGCCCGAGTTCACGCTTAATAGCCCGGTATACCGTCTTTAAAACAGAGGGTTCCCCCACCAAGACCAAAAGGTCATTGGGCTGGATCATACGCTTGGGAGAAGGGAGGATAAGACGCTGGTTCCTATATATCGCCATTATCTTCCAGTTGTTTTGCTCCAAGGCACCGATATGTCTGTACACGAAGGAACTGCCAAAGGGTACGAGCACCTCCATGATTTCGCCCTCGCCTATACCGACATTCTGTGCGATAACGGGGACATTAGGAAGGTAGTCCAAGAGGCGAGAAGAGAGCAGTTCGTTGATGTTTACCACAACGATATTTGGATCGTCAAACTTCATCCCCCAGCGATCCAGGGTCACAATACGCAGTTGATGCTTGACCGCACGAATATTTTTAATACTCAACTCAACGTCAGTAGAATTTTTCAGGGCAATGATCACCTGCAGAAACTCCATTTTCAGAAGATTTGAAAGCTTATGAAAAGAGCTTGGATCAAACTGGTAAAACTTGAATCGAGAGGGTTTGGCATTGGGTATCTCAAGCTTGTCCATAGAGACGACATAATAGATATTTTCACTGGTATAGGTATCGGCAACACGTTCAACAAAGTGCTTACCCGTATTGCCGTCCGTCAAGATCAATACCTTCTTCATTATCATCCTCTCAATGGCCTGGCCAAAACCCTCATGGATTTTTTCGGAAATGCCCTTATTAATTACGTGATTGTAGTATAATTGCAATAAAAAAGAAAGTACGCACTTTTTATATAAAGACATCTATCTGTCTCTTATACACATCTGACGCTGCCGACGAAAGTGTCGGTGTA
>CAXGZT010000269.1:0-2454 GCA_964014335.1 uncultured Campylobacterales bacterium
GTTGACGCCGAAAACGGGAAGATAAGGTGTTGATAATAATTATTTTTAACCTTTTGAAACACCTATGGCAGGGGGTTTTCGGGATATTCTTTTTAAATATCTTCTCTTCGCGTCTTTGAGGTAAAAGGGTCTTGCAGGAGGGGCAGAGGGCCTATCTTTTGTGGCTCCTCGCGTTTCGTCGTTGATTTTTTTTGGTTGGCAGACCAGGCAGGCGATATGCTCATGGTGTTTTTCATAATAGCGCAGCGGTTTATTGAAGGATCGGTTCATCACGCTCTCTTTCGACCTGAAAATTGAAGAGTTGCGGATGCCGTTTCATATCCTCCAGGCTGAGTCCGGCCTCATGCAGAAGGTGGGTCAAAAACTCGTCAAAATCATGAATCTGTCTCCAGGCCTGCGGTAAAAAACTTGCCTGCTTGTCACCCAGAGAAAGGATGAGACCGTCTTTACCCTGAGTGATTTTTTGACGCAGATCATCTATATCGGTATAGACGACCTCTTGAGGCGGGGTGAGAAGTGAAAGTTCAAGCGTGCTTTGCAGGTATTCCGAAATCTTTAAGGGTGGAAAACGCCTGTCTTCGAAGGCCGCTGCCTTGGCGTTATAAATGATGTCTTCCAGAAGTGTCTTCTGGGGGATGATGCTGCCCATTGAACCGCGGAGCTCATCGCCTAAGTAGATGGTGATAAAAGAGGCGACACTCTGATTCAAAGCAGGGTAGCGCTCGATCAGCTCTTTTTTATTGATACTGTTTTTGGCTTCAAAGACTTCAGTGATGGATTCACGGGCAATCTGCAGGAGGAGTGATTGAGACATGAGAAGCTACCCCCTTCTAATCTTGTTGTAATGATTATAGCGTAAAAGAAAAAAGCCTCTTTTTTACTCTAAAGCATTTTCTTCCAAGCAGGGGGCCGTTCCCTCCGATACCCGGCAATATTCGGAACCCTCGTCAAAGAAAAGCAGGTATGGCCGGCTTTTTATCTCCATCTTTCTTGCGACCTCTGCTACCTTTCGGACGATAGTACGTGTCTCCGGGGTGGCTTTAAAGTCATCCTCTGTCTCGTAATCCTTGTAAATCATCACCTCTTGCAGAGTGGAGAGAGGATGGGAGGACTGATATATATATTCGATCAGTTTATCCGAGTCGAACTTAGGAAGCCGGTAGAGGAAAATATAGTAGGAACTTTTTTTTTGAAGGTCCTCGCGGTTATCGATCAAAGAGATAAAAGCCTGAGAGAAGGGGCAGAGGGGGTCGACAAAGGCATAAACCCTGTTCGGCCCCTCTCCGATACGTATGGCATATTGCGAGATTGAGTCCAGCAAGACCTCTCTGTCCTCAAGGGCAAATAGATTTAAAGATAAGACAAAAAGAAGAAGGGCCTTCATAATCAACTCCTTATTGCCTTATGATAAATAATATTGCCTTTCAAAGCGAGGAACGATAGGAACTAATGATCTTCTTTAAGTCCGTAAAATCTATGTCTTTCCAGTATGACCTTCGCCCAAGACCTGTGGGCGAACTTCTCCCCCATCTGTCCGTCTTGCACGATGATGGCTTCTGTCTTTTCATCCAGCATCTTTACGGCCATCTCATACTCCTGTAAAGAGACCCTGTAGGCCTCATTGATAGGCCTAATCTGGTTTGGATGGATGATCGTCTTTCCTATAAGTCCTTGACGAAGGTCCTCATAAACATTTTTTTCGTAAAGCTCCTCCCGGTCGATGCAGTTAAAGACCGTAGCGGTGATGTTGAAACCGAAGGGTTTAAAGATGTTGATAACATCTCCGATGACCCTGGAGGGTCCGACAAGCTCGTAGATATTATCTTCACACCGGCGCTTGAGACCAAGGTACTGCATCAGATCTTCGCCGCCGAGACGAAGAGTAAGAATATTGAGTTTGCTTGTAAGCAAAAAAGAACGGATCTCTTCTAGCCGTTCTCTTGAAAACAGGTCCAGGCTTTCGAGGACGGGCATGATGTAAAACTGATTGCCCAAAACATCCAGTACCTGAGCATATTCCCGCATCACTTCCGTAGAGAACTTGGGCAGTGAGAAACCGTCGATCTTGTTGATGTGCTTGATCTTAAGGAGCCGCTTAAGTACTCCGGGATTTCTGGGTCGTATGAAGAGAGAAAGCTCTTTAAGTTCATATGCTTGAAGCATATTGGAGATGTTCTCCAGGGCCCTCTCCAGCTCATCTTCGCCTATGGCGTCTTCGGTATCGATGATGCATGAGCGTAGCTCGGGAAACTTGTTCTCATTGCAGACGGCGTTGACATTTTTATGGGTAGCGGGAATATAAAGAGTTCCGCCGAGTTGAATGGGGGATAGGTTGCGAATCATAGGAGTATCTTAACAAAGGAGTGTTGAAATCTCCCTATGAATGAAAATTTATACCATGCCAAAGCAAAAGATTAAAAAAGGCCTTCTCTCTCTTTCTGGTTTTTACAGTAC
>CAXGZT010000270.1:0-2449 GCA_964014335.1 uncultured Campylobacterales bacterium
TCATTGTGGGTCTCGTGGGCTCTGAGATGTGTATAAGAGACAGTCAATATCTCTTGGCGTTGCTGAATATCTAACGCTCCCCATCCGTCGATATCATCCTTAGCGGTTTTTACAGCTGTCTTGATATCATCTTGGGAGGCCTTATAATATGATCCCATTATGATTTTTTCATGATATTGAGACTTGTCTATGATTTCGATTTTCTCACCCTCTTTATGCTCTCTTCCTGCAACAACTGCACAGGCATGAAAGCCGCCGGATTTAGAGATGTTTTTCCATTTTAAACGAATCTTTTCTGCCCAGACCTGGTTTGGTGAAAGTATAAAATCCGTGTCGCTCTCGTTTTCAAAACTGTAGCTGTCAAGGTCGACTACTCTCTTTCGTATTTCGTCTCTTCTGTTTTGGGTACGGTAAGGTCTCAAGGAGAGTTGAGGAAGCGTATCCAGGGCATCATCATAAGAGTTTAAAAGTTCTTTCCAGGCCGGAGAACCAACACGCAGTCCAAAACTGTGACGCAAGAAGTTCTGTTCAGCCGTGTTCTCGTCAAAACGCCTGACCAAATAGGCGATGGCATTGGTAAAGGTCTCCCGTGTAGCGGTAGGGGCGTACAGAATTACGTTTATCTTCTCATTTTTCAGGACATGGTAGGCGGCTTCACTCATTCCTTCCAACATCTCAGCCGTGTAGAACTCTTCGAGTCCTTTCTCTTTGACGATCAAGTAGGCGAGGGCCTGATCAAAAAGGTTATGCGAAGCGATGCCGGTATGGACGTAAGGGGCTACCTCCTTGTCCAAGAGATAATCCATGATTACCTTATAGTTTGCATCCGTTTCTGTCTTGTCAAGGTAAGTGACACAGGGCCATCCACGCAGGCTTGACTCGGTGAGTTCCATCTCCTGATTGGCGCCCTTGACCAGACGGATTTTGATCGGAGATCCGTCGTTTTCTATACGCTCTTTAGCCCACGCTACCAACTCTTTGACATGATGAAGGGTGTCGGGAAGGTAGGCCTGAAGGACGATTCCGGCGTGAAGAGTTTTAAACTCTTCCTTGGCAAGTACATGTTTGAAGGCATCAAGGGTAAGCCTAAGGTCCCTGTACTCTTCCATATCAAGGTTGACAAACTTATACGTCTTCTGGCCTTTGTGGTCTATAAAGGTGTTTGACATCGCTTCACGGTAAATACGTTCAAGAGCCGTGCTGATCTTTTCCATACTCCAGGCATGGGCAAGAGGGGTGATCTGCGAAAAGAGGGTCGAGATCTTGATAGAGAGATAATCGATATCAGGGTTGCGTAAAACGCGGATGTATTTTTGGATGCGTTCTTCAGCCTCCCTTTCGCCCAAAACGATCTCTCCGATCACATTGATATTAACACGAGTCCCTTCCGCTCTACGCCTCTGGATATGTTTACCGAGCAGGGATTTCTCTCCCTTGATGACAATCGCAGAGATATCGTTTCTGAGGTAGTTGATAAAGAGAGGGACGGAAAGAGAGCTGAGATAGATCCCAAGATGGCGAAAAAGCCATATCAAGAGCTGCTCGATCTGTGAAAAGAAAGCAGAGTTTTCATGTTTTGAAAAAATATATTCCAACTGGTCTGCTACCCTGTCCGTATCGGACGCACGAAAGCTTTGGTCTAAGAGCTCGATGAGAAAGACCTTGTTCAGAGGGTCTTCAAGCATCTTCGTCATCATCTCGTGAAAGCGTTTTTCTTCACTCTCTCGACTCTCTCCTATCTCCTCCTGCCATGCTGCTGCGAGAGTTTTGGCTTTTTCTAAGGTGGCTTGTGGGATACGCATTCAGAGCCTTGTAGTCAATGTTGTTTCATTCTAACGAATCAGACTTAATCTACCCCTAAAATATTGCTATGACTCGAAAAGAGATAGGTGTGACAAATGCGTTTGATTAAGATTAAAAACTGTAATTGTGAAAACAGGATCTTAGACAACAACTACAAGGTTTAATGTTTTAAGAGCGTTTCTGGATAATGGCTTTAATCAATTTGTAGCCTTGCTAAATAAGGGAAAAGGTCGATGGTTTCTTTAAAACCTATAACCCAGGCTCTAAAAGATGAACCCGAAAATAAGTTTCAGCCGATTATTTAAACCAGCCTTTTACTTTGTCAAAGGCAGATTCGAATGTACTCTCATGCGGTTTTGATTCGATGCCGAAAGTTTCTTGAAGCTTCTCTAGAAGCTCGCGCTGCTCATCATTCAATGAACTTGGGTAAGCCAGTTTGACCTGTGCGATCAAGTCGCCTTTCCCGTGTCCGTGAACATCCGCGACACCTTCATTTCTAAAGTTGAATTGTGCCTTGTCTTTGGTCCCTTGAGTGAGCTCAAGGTCAAGTTCACCTTTTAACGAGGGTATTTTGATCGTTTCGCCTAAAACAGCCTGGGTGAAAAATACGGGTACTTCGAGGTAGATGTCATTTCCATGGCGTATA
>CAXGZT010000271.1:0-2444 GCA_964014335.1 uncultured Campylobacterales bacterium
GTCGGCAGCGTCAGATGTGTATAAGAGACAGGTCCTGGTCGACTCTTTTGCCATTACCAGGGAAGCCAGCAAACGGGTTTTGGGTATGCGTCATTTTGATGTCCAGCTTATCGGTGGTATGGTCCTGCATGAAGGTCGCATCGCAGAGATGAAAACAGGGGAGGGTAAGACGCTTGTCGCAACGCTTGCCGTTGTCCTCAATGCGATGAGCGGAAAAGGGGTGCATGTCGTTACCGTCAATGACTACCTTGCATCTCGCGATGCAGGAGAGATGAGCGCACTCTACAGTTTTTTAGGCTTTAAGACAGGTGTGATCCTCGAAGACGAGAATGATCCTGCTATCAAACGTGAACAGTATTTTTCCGACATCACTTACGGGACGAACAATGAGTTTGGTTTTGATTATCTGCGCGACAATATGTCCTACTCTAAAGAGCAGATGGTTCAGCGTGAACATGCCTTTGTTATCGTGGATGAGGTGGATTCCATCCTTATTGATGAAGCGCGTACTCCGCTTATCATTTCGGGACCGACTAATCGTAAGATAGAGAACTATGACAAGGCCGACTCTGTCGCAAAAGCCTTGCTAAAAGACGAACATTTCACTCTGGATGAGAAGGACCGTGTCGTTCTCATCACAGAAGAGGGCATAGCCAAGGCAGAAGAGCTTTTTGGTGTTGAAAACCTGTACAGTCCGCAAAACGCCGAACTCTCCCACTTTTTGGATAACGCACTTAAGTCAAACTACCTCTTTGAGATCGATGTGGATTATGTAGTACGTGAGGGCGAAGTCGTTATCGTCGACGAGTTTACAGGCCGTTTGTCCGAGGGCCGTCGTTATTCCGAAGGCCTGCATCAGGCACTCGAGTCCAAAGAGGGCGTAGAGATCAAGGAAGAGACGCAGACGCTCGCCGATATTACCTTCCAAAACTACTTCAGGATGTATGACAAGCTTGCAGGTATGACAGGTACGGCACAGACTGAAGCGACGGAGTTCGCTCAGATATATAGCCTTGATGTTGTCTCTATCCCTACCAACCTTCCTATCAACCGTAAAGACATGAACGACCTTATCTACAAGACCGAGCTTGAGAAGTTCGAGGCAGTAATGAAAAAGGTCAAAGAGCTACATGCCACCGGACAGCCGATCCTGATCGGTACCGCCTCTATCGAAAAATCAGAAGCCCTGCATAGTTTCTTGTCGAAGGCGAAGATCGCGCATACTGTTCTCAATGCAAAACAGCATGAACAAGAGGGTGAGATCATCAAAAATGCGGGTCAAAAGGGAGCCGTAACCATTGCGACCAACATGGCCGGACGCGGGGTTGACATCAAGGTCTCTGAGGAGATAAAAGAGCTTGGGGGCCTTTATATCATCGGTACGGAGCGTCATGAAAACCGCCGTATAGACAATCAGCTTCGCGGTCGTTCCGGTCGCCAGGGTGATCCGGGCTCAACGCAGTTCTATCTCAGTCTTGAAGATAATCTTCTTCGCATCTTCGGTTCGGACCGTATCAAAAGCATCATGGAACGCCTTGGTGTCGAAGACGGCGAATATATCGAATCGAAGATGGTGACGCGTGCAGTTGAAAAAGCGCAGAAAAAAGTCGAGACCATGCATTTTGAAGGCCGTAAACAGATCGTCGAGTATGATGATGTCGCCAATGAACAGAGAAAGATCGTCTACAAGTTTAGAAATGACGTCCTAAACCCTGAGTATGATATCAATGCCAAGGTCGATGAGATCCGCTCTGAATATATCTCTTCTGCCTTGATGAACTGCGACATCTTTGAAGGTCAAAGCGAGGAAGACTATAATCTGGAAAAACTCGTTTCGGTTTTCAAAGAAGAGATTAATCAGGAACTGGATATTGAAGCCTTGAAAGGCAAAGAGTATGAGCTCCTTGAAGAAGAAGTGACCGCTGCTGTCAAAAAAGAGTATGACGAGAAGATGGGTGTTCTTGACGGTGAGATACAAGCAGCTGTAGAGCGCGAGATCTTCCTAAAGACGCTTGATCAGACCTGGCGCGACCATCTGTATCAGATGGACACGATGAAGACAGGTATCCGTCTTCGTGCTTATAACCAAAAAGATCCTCTGGTAGAGTTCAAAAAAGAGTCCTATAACCTCTTTTCTGAACTCAGAGATTCCATCAAGTTCGAGACGATCAAGATGCTTCAGGTTATCCAGTTCAAAGCGGCGGAAGAAGAGGCGGAGGCCCTGGCTGAACAGCGTGAGATACAGAGACGTCAAGATGAGATGAACAGGCATCTCAACCTTCATGAAGATGAAGCTCAAATCGGCGAAAAAAAGATTGCAAGAAACGACCCTTGTCCCTGCGGTTCGGGGAAAAAGTACAAAAACTGTTGTGGAAAAAGCGGTCCTAAAAAAGGGGCATTAGCTCAAGGTACAGTGTGAACAACGCCCTTGTAAAGTATATGGT
>CAXGZT010000272.1:0-2427 GCA_964014335.1 uncultured Campylobacterales bacterium
ACACCGACACTTTCGTCGGCAGCGTCAGATGTGTATAAGAGACAGATAAGTGAGGTATCATTACGAATCTAGAAGCTAAGCCTCTCATCGCTGATAAAACTGCAGATTTAAACGGTGAAGCATCTCTTGTTTGTCTTAGTGTCTATTTCGATATAATTAGCATAAAAAGTTTATTGATGAGCATAGCTAAATTTCAGAACTCGTGGAGCTTTTATCTAAAGGATGAATTAGAAAAGCAATATTGTAAGAGATTGTTTGATTATGTACAAAAAGAAGAAAAAAGCAAAATAATATTTCCAGCTGTAAAGAATATATTTAACGCATTTGACATAACCCACTTTGAAAACATCAAAGCCGTTATTCTTGGGCAAGACCCGTATCACGGCAAGGGACAGGCTCACGGTTTGGCTTTTTCTGTTCAAGACGGGGTACCTTTTCCTCCTTCGCTTCGCAACATCTTCCAGGAGTATAGTACTGACTTGGGATATAGTGTTCCTCAAAACGGGGACCTGACTAAATGGGCGAAAGAGGGTGTTTTTTTGCTTAATGCTGTGCTCACTGTACGGGCCAATGAAGCGCATTCGCACAAGGAAAAGGGTTGGGAGGTTTTCACTGATGCCGTTATTAAGATGATAAGCGATAAAAAAGAGCACGTAGTCTTTATTCTATGGGGAAAACCAGCTCAAAAAAAGACAAGGCTTATTGATGAGTCTAAGCACCTTATACTGAAGGCTCCTCATCCTTCTCCTCTTTCTGCTTATCGTGGTTTTTTTGGATCCTGTCCCTTTTCAAAGACGAATAGATACTTGCAGGAGCAGGGGATAGAAGGGATAGATTGGAAGCTAGAATAATTAAGATATATCTCAAAGGTTTAAACCTATTTTTTAGTTCTCTTTGTTATAATTCCGTTATCAATTTACCCCAAAGGCCCTGTTAATGCGCGGATATAAGATTTTTGCCGGTTCATCGAGTATTGAGTTTGCCAAAGAAGTTTGTCACTCCCTGGATGTTCCTCTTTCAAAAGCGGAAGTTAAACGTTTTAGTGATGGTGAGATCTCTGTACAAATCTCTGAAAGTGTTCGTGGACGCGATGTCTTTATCGTCCAGTCTACCGGTGCACCTTCAAATGACAACTTGATGGAACTACTTATTATGACGGATGCTCTTCGCCGTTCATCTGCAAATTCAATAACAGCGGTCGTTCCCTATTTTGGATATGCCCGCCAAGACAGAAAAGCGGCTCCGCGTGTCCCGATTACGGCACGTTTGGTAGCTGACCTGTATGAAAAGTCCGGGATTGACCGTGTTGTAACGATAGACCTTCATGCCGGGCAGATTCAGGGTTTCTTTGATATTCCAGTGGACAACCTTTATGGTTCTATCATCTTTCAAGAGTATGTCGAGTCCAAAAAACTTAAAAACCCGATAATCGCTTCTCCGGATATCGGCGGAGTGACGCGTGCACGCTACTTTGCCGAAAAACTTGGCCTTGAGATGGTTATTGTCGACAAACGCCGTGAAAAAGCCAATGAGGCTGAAGTAATGAATATTATTGGCGATGTAGAAGGTAAAGATGTTATCATGATAGATGATATGGTTGATACGGCGGGGACTATGGTTAAGGGTGCGGCAGCACTTAAGGCTAAGGGCGCTACCTCTGTTATGGCCTGTGCAACACATGGTGTTCTTTCCGGAAAGGCTTACGAGAACCTGAAAAGTGACGCCTTGGACGAACTGGTTATCTCCAACTCTCTTGTTACACAGCCAATGGAGAAGATCAAGGTATTGACGGTAGCTCCGCTTTTTGGTGAAGTCATCCGTCGCGTTTACCATAATGAGAGTGTTAACTCACTTTTTGCCTAAGGACAACAGTTTTTGAAAAATATTAGAAACTTTTCTATTATCGCACACATAGATCACGGCAAGTCGACTCTGGCAGACCGTATTATCCAGGAGTGCGGTTCAGTCACTGAACGTGAACTTGGTACACAGATGATGGATACCATGGACATCGAGCAAGAACGCGGTATTACGATCAAGGCCCAATCTGTTCGTTTGAATTATGTCAAAGACGGCGAACCTTACATTCTTAACCTTATCGACACTCCGGGCCATGTTGATTTCTCGTATGAGGTCAGCAAGTCACTTGCCTCCTCAGACGGAGCTCTACTGATCGTAGATGCAGCCCAGGGAGTTGAAGCCCAGACTATTGCCAATGTCTACATGGCGATGGATAATAACCTTGAGCTTCTTCCTGTTATCAATAAGATAGACCTCCCTGCGGCTGAACCTGAGCGTGTGGCGGAAGAGATAGAGTCGAGTATAGGAATTGATGCAACTGATGCTCTTTTGGTCTCAGCCAAGTCGGGTATAGGAATCCGTGAACTATTAGATCTGTCTCTTATACACATATCCGAGCCCACGAGA
>CAXGZT010000273.1:0-2425 GCA_964014335.1 uncultured Campylobacterales bacterium
CGTCAGATGTGTATAAGAGACAGGTATACGGGAGATATCAGGGTTTAGGAGTGCATCCAATGCCTCGTTCTGCTCCATTAACGGAAGCTCTTTAAGCCTGTGCTTCCATTCGCGTTCAGCAAGGTCACCCGACTCGATGGCACATCTGAAGCGTGCCATCACGTCCTCGTCAACAAAGAATTTTTTCTCCGGATCAAAACCGGCCGCTCTCTTTGCCTCGGCGATTGCATCCTCACCCAGAGGTGCCCCGTGAGAGTGGTGCGAACCTTCAAGCTCCCCCGCCCCCTTCGCGATCTTTGTGTTTGCGATGATCAGCGACGGAGTGTTTGTCGTTTTTGCCTTAGAGATAGCCGCATCGATCTCTTCGAAATTGTGACCGTCGATCTCTTGAACATCCCATCCCTGAGACTCAAAACGCTTGTGTATGTCTTCAGAGATACTCAGGTCTGTCGAACCCTCGATAGTGATGTTGTTTGAATCATAGATCAAGATCAGATTGTCCAGTTTATTGTGACCGGCAATCGAACACGCTTCATAGGAGACACCCTCTTCAAGGTCGCCGTCACCGCATAGACAATACACATGATGATCGATCACTTTTGCCGTCTCGGAGTTTGTCTGTGCCCCGACATACTTGGATGCCATAGAAAAACCGACGGCATTCGCAACACCCTGCCCCAGAGGACCCGTTGTGATCTCTATGCCCTCGGTATGACCATACTCAGGATGTCCCGGAGTCTTGGAGTCAAGCTGACGGAAGTTTTTAAGGTCTTCCATCTCGAGTCCGTATCCCCAAAGATAATACAGAGAGTAGATGAGACCTGTCGCGTGTCCACCCGAAAAGACAAGACGGTCACGGTTTAACCATGAGGGGTTTTTAGGGTTATGTGAAAGGTGTTCACTTAAAACTACGGCGATATCCGCCAAGCCCATCGGTGCACCCGGATGGCCTGAGTTTGCTGCTTGAACCATATCGGCTGCTAAAAATCGAATCGAATCTGCCATCTTTTGACGCATGATCTTCCTTTGTTGTTCGTAAATAAACTGAAGTCCACCTAGGTGGACTTCAGTTTAGCTACCGATGTCGTATTAAATACTCTGAAAGTATAGGTGACAATTCCTGATAAAGTTTTTCATCAAAACCCTTAAGTTGCCCATTTAAATCTTGGGCTAGCGCATCCGCCTCTTCTATCGCACCCTTCAGGCCGAGAAGTGTGACGAAACTGTTCTTTTCCCCGTCATTCTGTGTTGTCTTTCCGGCCTCTTCCGAGCTCTGCGTCACATCCAAAATATCGTCTTGCACCTGAAAAAGCAGGCCCAACTTGATACCGAAGTCGTAAAGCACGCTTTCCAAGGCTTTTTGTCCCGCGATAATCGCACCCATCTTTAAAGCTGCCGCAATCAGTTTTGCCGTCTTATTGATATGCAGGGTCTTGATCTGCTCCAGGCTTAAAGCCTGATTTTCAAAATGGCAATCAATCGCCTGACCCAGGACCATGCCCCCCACTCCTCCGTTTACGGCCAACTCGCGGATAAGCCTCACACGGATCTGATCCGAGAACGCGGAGCCGGATAGGATTTCAAAAGCGTAGGTGTTCAGTGCATCTCCGGCAAGTATAGCCGTCACCTCATCATATTTAATATGCAGAGTCTTATGGCCGCGGCGAAGATCTGCATCATCCATGGCCGGAAGATCATCATGAATCAAGGAGTAGGTGTGTAAAAGTTCTATCCCGTAGGCCGCTGCGTTGGCAGAATCCACGAGAAGAGTATTATAAGCCCTCACTACAGCCAGGAGAAGAGCAGGACGAAAGCGCTTTCCGCCTGCCAAGAGCATCTCATGAAGCGCCGCTTCATAATGGGGGTGGAAGCTGTTCGCCCGGGGAAGATGTGAAGATAAATATGCTTCAAATGCCTGCAATATGACCTACCTGTTTTTACTTGCCGGTGAGAGATCTGTTTCGAAAATCGTCTCAGTTTTTTTCGCCAAAGAAACTTTTCACTTTAGCGAAACCACACTCGCTAGTTTTATTAACGGAATTATACATATTAATTACTGTTATTTACTTGAGAAGCTTCTTGTTTCGTGAAACTTCCGCTTCTGCTCCTGGCTTAGCGAAGTGAATAAAGAAATCAAAACCCTTTCGTTTAAACAGAAGAATCACCAGCTTGTTTTTGCTCTCCTTTTCTTGAGACAAGACCCTGCGTATTTCTGTTAAGCTCCTCACCTCTTTTCCCATAACAAAAAGGAGTCTGTCCCCTTTTTTGATCTCGTACTTGGGCGCATCTTTTTTCACCACTAACTCTTCGTCCAGTTCAATCCCAAAAAGATTAAAAAAACTCTCAAGAACAAGTCCGCCGCTAAGCCTCTCTTTAAATCTGTCTCTTATACACATCTGACGCTGCCGACGAAAGTGTCGGTGTA
>CAXGZT010000274.1:0-2416 GCA_964014335.1 uncultured Campylobacterales bacterium
TACACCGACACTTTCGTCGGCAGCGTCAGATGTGTATAAGAGACAGATCCAGGACTGGTTCAACCCCAATGCACCTCAGATTAAAAGAGGGCAGATCGATCCGGCAAAACTGAGCGAAGAAGAGGCGGTAAACCTGCTTTTTTTAGAACCGATCTTGATTAAAAGACCGCTTATGCTTATCAATAAAGAGAGGATATGCGGTTTTGAACAAGCGAAAATAGAGAAGCTCTTGGACGTCTCCTTCGATACGCCAGCGTTCACAAACTGTTTCTCAGATAAAGAAAGCTGTAAGAGAGATGAAAGAAGTGTGTCATGAAAACTTTAAGACATTATGTCGACAGAAAGATAGGGATAACCCCTCTTCTCTATATAGGGAGTATCGCAGTTTCGATATACCTGAAATCTACATTTTAGCTCCTGTACGGAGAGGTGACAGTCGCGCCGTCTGATCCGACAGCTCTTTTTCCTTACTTTAGATAGAATACATTATTAAAAGAACGAGGAAGAGTTATGGCTATGGGTTTTTTTGCGGTATTTGACGATATTGCAGCGCTGTTGGATGATGCGGCCGCGATGAGCAAGATCGCAACAAAAAAAACAGCAGGGGTCCTGGGTGACGACCTGGCCGTAGGCGCAGAAAAAGCCTCAGGATTTTCTGCTTCCAGGGAACTACCTGTTTTATGGGCTATCACCAAAGGCTCTTTCAGAAACAAACTTATCATCCTGCCTATCGCTTTTTTGCTGAGCGCCTTCGCCTCATGGGTCATTATCCCCATCTTGATGCTCGGAGGTCTTTATCTGGCCTTTGAAGGTGCCGAAAAGATCTATGAGTACTTTTTTCCCCACGAAGAGAGGATAGAACAGGTCAAGCCGCTGTGCGAGGAGGAAATCCTGGTGTACGAAGCCAAAAAAGTGAAATCGGCTATACTCACCGATTTTATCCTCTCCACCGAGATCATTGTTATCGCTTTGGGGACGGTGCTGGAGAAGGTACTGCCGATTCAGATCCTTGTCGTCTCTTTCATCGCCGTCTTGGCCACGATAGGGGTGTACGGTTTTGTCGCGCTCCTGGTAAGAATGGATGATGTCGGTTTGAGGATGATAACGCTTGCGGATGACAGAAGCAGGCTCCTCAAGTCAGCAGGGGAGGTTCTGGTCGTAGCCCTGCCCGGAGTGATCAAACTCCTGACAATAATAGGAACATTGGCAATGCTCCTCGTCGCAGGGGGTATATTTGTCCATAACCTCCATGCTGTAGAGGAGATATTGGCATTTATGCCGGGCATGCTGGCAGAGTTGTTCACAGGCTTGGTCGTCGGCATACTGGTTCTGGCCACGCAAAGGTTGTTTCTAAAGATAAAGAAGGGAATAAAAAAGAGCTAGCTATCGTCCGCTTTACAAGGCATACTTTATTCCTAATATCTGTTCGAGTTCCTCTTCTTGAATCAGTTTCTGTAACTTTTTGGTAGCGTTGTTTAAGGCTACGGCCTTGCCCTGGGTAGCTTGTCCGGTAAGTTTTATTCTGTTTGCGCCAATCACCTTGGAACGATGATCTTTCACCTCGATGAGGAGCATACTCCTGGCAATATCAAAGCCGTGGGACCTTGCATAGTCGGTAGTGCAATGCAGGACAATGGTGATATGGTTTTTGTTCTCTTTATGTTGATCTACGACATGCATCTCCTGCTTTGTTAATGCCGCTTGAAGCTCTTCTTTAAAACCCTCAGAATCCGCATCGCTGATGAATGAAAAGGTCATCTCTTCCTTAAGCGCCTGAAACTCCGTATTGATCTTTGAAATAGTCTCTAGATAGAGGGTGTCATTAAAAGAGCTGTCCAATGTGTTTAGGATAAGCAGCGTAGAGAACATCTCGTTTAACTGTTTCGTGGCCTGATCATAAAACCGGTGGCGGCGTAGAACATCACTTGTAAAAAAGATACTGCGATCCGCTTGAATTTTTCCTATTCGTATATTCAGCTCTTTGATGAGTCCTTGTGAAAACAGTTTTTTATCCGAACGGACTAAAACGATGAAGCGGTTATAAGCCAGTCTCCTGCTCTGCAGTACTTCATAGTTGCTGATGCGAATTTTGGCTACTTCAGTTTTTAATATATAGGATACCTCTTTTGTGAAGTATTCGCGATATTGTTGTTTGACATTGAGTGCTGAGCGGTAGCTTGAAGAGATAGAGAGACCAAGTTGAGAGACCATGCTTTCAAGCGCTTTTTCCCGTGCTTCATTCAAGTTTTTGCCCTCTGCGATACCATAAAGATACCCAGCAGAGTTTTGGGGAGGGTTTAGATACCAGCCGGGAAGTGCTTTTGACGTAGCCAGAAGCGCTGCCGGTTTTGTATTGCTGCATGCGCTAGCACTGTCTCTTATACACATCTGACGCTGCCGACGAAAGTGTCGGTGT
>CAXGZT010000275.1:0-2398 GCA_964014335.1 uncultured Campylobacterales bacterium
ATCAGAGACTGTTTCACTATACCCAGGGCATTGTCTAAGACATCAGAAACACTCACCCTCTCCTTGCCTTTTTTCGGGTTGAAAAAGTGCCTGAAATCATCTATCGTTTTAGAAAGAAACTGGATATGATCACTCACCTTCTCCATATCCAGATAGAGGGGAGTCTTCGCCTCTTCTTTGAGCGTCAGCTCCAGTTGCATTGATGCTATTATGGCCGAGATCGTCGAAAGAGGCTGCCGCCATTGATGGGCGATCATAGATATCATCTCTCCCATTTGGGCAAGACGCATCTGCCTACTCATCAACTCATCTTTAGAATGACTCTTAAGTGCCTCTTCCGCAATACGCTCTTCCAAGAGGCGGTTAAAAGAGACCAGTTCTTCTTCAGCCTGTTTGCGTTTTGTGATATTGGATATCATGGCAAAGGAACCGATAATTTTTCCATTCTCGTCGCTTAAGGCCTTGGTACTGAAAAGATAGTACACGCGCTGCTTGTTCTTATGTATGAGTTCGATCTCATAATGCTTTCCGCCCTCTCCCCCTTGGGTCGCATTTGCATTTTTCTCAAAGGTCTTCTTTCCTGCCTCATCGACAAACTCATAAATAGACCTTCCCATAAGCTCATCTTCACTAAAACCCAGGATATCGCATAAGGCATCATTGGCCATCAGAGTTTTTTTATCCAGATCAATGACCCAGATCCCGTCATTCGCTGTTTCAAAGATGTTTTGGAAAAACTTCTCCGATTTTGCCAAGGCCTTAATCTTATCGCTTATTCGCTGTTCCAGGTTTTGATTGAGACTGTTTAAATCATATGAGGTCGTGTTTACCAGGTGAACCAGGGCTTCTAGGATTTCGGAATACTCTTTTCCGGCTTCTTCACGTCGACCGGCTGACCTTGAACCCTCATGGGCCGGGACATCCCTCTTTTCCGATAACATTAAAATCGTCATAGACTGGTTGAGCAGTTTATTTTGCTTATCAAAACTGAAAAACTCCCCATAGGTAAAAAAGCCGCTTACGGGGATAGACTTGGGGTAGAGTTCGAGTTCAGCTTCTATGTTCTCTTGCAGAAATCGTCTGCGCGCCATGCATGAATAGATGAAAACCGCTTCAACAGGATATTGCTGTACGATTTGCGAACTTTCCCGTCCGTGGCGCAGAATAAGCTCAGGATCGCCTATCCCGAATCGTACCTTTGAACCCTGGGGTATATTGCCTGAAAAGCTTAAGGAACCGTCCTTATGCGTCTGCATGATCGCGCGGGCCATGTTGATTCCGTTTTCTTGTCTGATAAAGGGAAATTCCACTCCAAGACGGGGAAGTTTCTGCGCTGCGTTTTCACCCAGGTATTTTTTATATATCGCATACGCAGAAGTTCCGTTGATCTCATAGACCCGATTGCTTTCGGCTCTGGTAACAACCATCTCACTCCCTATAGGTACCCAGTCAAAACTGTAATGAGTATTGATCTGCAAACCTTCACCTTCAAAGGAGACACCGACTACGCCTTCCGAGACAAGCTCTCCCTGATGCATGACATAAGTTGTATCAAAGCGTGCATTATCTCCGGCCATCCCCCCCGCAATGATCACCTCCGAATCGGCATCATGAAAGGCATTTAAAACCTCTTCTGCATTAGAGTGTATGCCGTCGCTGAAGGCAATAATCAAGCGTGTTTGATCATTCGCGATTTTGTTATAAAGTTCTCGGCCGTTTCTGTAACTCTGCCGGCCTGTTATACAGCCGGAGCGAAGTTTTACATTATCAAAGGTGGAAACCGAGATGATTGTCTCTTCAAGGCTTACCCTGCTCTCTTGTATCTCTCCGTCAGTGGTCGAACCGATGATATGTGCCTTGGGAACCAGGTCCCTTAGAAGCGATAAGAGTCTTTCTAAGAATTTTTTGTCGATTCGGCCCGAAAATATCTGTACCAAACAGTTTGCTTCATCTCTGAGCTCGTGCGAATAGATAAAGCTTTTGAGTTCATTGTCGTTTTCATACCTATGTGAGAAGCTCTTCATATGTCCGACTCATAAATTGGTTTACATCAATTGTAACATAGAAAATCAGTGTTAATCCCGAAGAAGAAGGTGAAATAAAGCTTTAACAATATTTTTGATATACTAAATGATTAATATTTTATAGGAATTCCATGATAGATATCAAACTTTTGCATAAAGATTTTGACGCGGTGGCAGACATGCTCAAACGCCGCGCGGTCGATGCAAGCCTACTGCAAAACCTCCAGAGTGTCCATCAAGTATATAAAGAGGTCAGACAAGGCCTTGAGGCGGTACAAGCCTTACAAAATGAAAAATCGAAACTTTTTGGTGTTTATAAAAAAGAGGGACGCGATATTGCAGAACTCAAGGCCGAAGTGGATGCCAACAAGATT
>CAXGZT010000276.1:0-2382 GCA_964014335.1 uncultured Campylobacterales bacterium
TCAGATGTACTCCTCTTTGAAGCGGATGAAAGCGATGGAAGTTTTTTAAACTCAAACCCCTACTGCGCTATTGTTCCCAATGCGGAGCCTGAGCATATGGAGTATTATGATTATAATTTTGACCGGTTCTATGACGCCTACAAAAGCTTCATCAATTCGGCAAGCTTGCGTGTCTTAAACGCGGAAGACCCTTTTTTATCCACACTTGATTGTGAAGCGATTCGCCTTTATCCAAGCAGAGATATCAAAAATATCGAATATGTCCTGCTAAATGATGAACCGCATACGCGTTTCGAACTTTTGGACATGGGTGTTTTTGAGGTCTGGGGATTTGGAGAACATATCGCTATTGATGCGGCCTTGGCTGTTTTGGCGGCGATACAAAGCGAGGATGTCGAAGCGGTCCGTGAAAAACTCCTTAATTTCAAAGGTATCAAAAAACGCTTCGACATCATCAATAAAAAAGAGTCTATACTGATTGACGACTACGGACACCATCCGACAGAGATAAGAGCGACTTTAGAATCCGTAAAAGCCTATGCCGAGCTCATGGGGATCGAGAAGATTACGGCTATTTGGCAGCCGCATAAATACAGCCGTACCATCGATAACCTGGATGCCTTTATCAACTGTTTTGAAGGGACTTCCGAACTTATCATTCTTCCCGTATGGGCAGCAGGTGAAAAGAAGAGAAAGATCAATTTTGAAAAAGATTTTGAGCGCTATGACCCGGTGATGGCAGATGGGGTCAAACGTTCTGATGACGATTTGGACGTCATGAAAGATAATCAAATCCTGAAATCTTTGGACAAGGGTCTTATCGTCGGCTTTGGCGCAGGCGATATTACCTACCAATTAAGAGGGATCGCTTAATGGCCTATCTTTTTGGTATTGCACTTTTAATACTTCTTTTTATAGTGCTGAACTTTTTTACAGAGATCTCTCTTAGGCAGAAACTGGGGGTCGTTTTAGTCTTGGCCTTTTTTATATTGGGCGCATACTGGTTTAATACAATCAATGAAAAGCGCAGAGTGCATCTCGAAGGTGTTTTATTGGAATTTAGGCATGGAGAAAATATTATCTGTGATAATATCGAGGTCAATAACTCTGAGTTTTCATACAGCTCCGGGACGCAGACCTTTTTGGGCAAAAAAGAGAGTGAAATGTATGGACGTCTTATCAGTTTGGATACATGCCAGTAAAAAAAGAGATTTCCGCTCAGCTTGATCTGACTGCTTTTTTAGACGCCTTCGCATACTTTTTAAGCCGCGAAAAGCCTTTGTATATCGAAGGCGATCAGAACCGTCATTTTCAACTCATTAATGAACTCGATAAATATGAGTTTAAAGCGCCCTCAAAAGTAAAGTCTCTTGAGAAGGCCTTGGCCTACTTAAAGAAGCAGGGACAGCTGAACCTGGAAGATGTTTTTGAGTTTGTTAAGATAGTGCGTTATTTTCGCTACCTTCAAAGCAGAGGGTTTGAGGGGCTTTTGGGGTCATGGTTAAACGCCATAGAAATGGATGAAGCTTTCAATGATATAGAGAGCTATTTTGATGCCGAGGGACATTTCAACGAAGAGTTGGATGAAGACTTAAGCAGCATGAACCTTCGTTTAAAACAGCTTAAAGAGCAGCTCTCATCGAATATGAAGCGTATTCTGTTTACGCAAAAACTCGAAAGCTATCTGGTTGACAGACAGGTCCACTTCTTTAATGAAGAGGAGTGTCTTCTTCTTCGTCCCGGATTTAATCATCACCTAAAAGGAAACATCGTCGGCAGAAGTGCCGCAGGCTTTTTTTATGTTTCACCCGAGTCCATATCCAGGTTAAAATCACAGGTGCGCTCAGTCATGCAGGAAAAAGAGGCGAGGCTGTATGAATATGCCAAATCCTTTTCTTCGGTGATGCATAAAATGCATGGGTTTTTAAAATTTATCAATAAAAATTTTGATATCTTTGATCATTATCAGGCCCGTATATTTTTTGCGCGGGCGAAGAACCTTCACCTCCTCAAAGCGGAGAAGTCGGATGTCATCGTCTTAAACGAGTTTAAGCACCCCGCCATCACCAATGCCAAATCGATCAGTGTAGACTTCAGCAACCCTGTCTTGATGATAACGGGTGTAAACGCCGGCGGTAAGACCATGCTTTTGAAAGCTATTCTGTCGGCTGCGTATTTGGCCAAATATCTTATACCGATGCCGATCAACCCGAAAAACTCTACCGTGGGAAGTTTCAAGTCCATCAGAGCGATTATTGACGACCCTCAAAATGTTAAAAACGATATCTCTACCTTTGCCGGACGCATGCTCTCTTTTGGCAAGCTTTTCAGTGAAGATAAGATCTGTCTCTTATACACATCTGACGCTGCCGACGAAAGTGT
>CAXGZT010000277.1:0-2369 GCA_964014335.1 uncultured Campylobacterales bacterium
CTACACCGACACTTTCGTCGGCAGCGTCAGATGTGTATAAGAGACAGGCTATATCATTTAGGCTCAAAATGAGCAGCAGTTTCGGTTTTCTTCAGATAACTCCCCAGAGACTCAGATACGCTCTTCTTGACTCACATTCCCGGAATGCGAGGGATCTTCCCCAATTTGGAGAGTCGGCAGTATTTTCCCCATCCCCGTTTGATCCAGTGTCCAAAGATAGGCAAGGGTATCATAAACGACTTGTTATCATCTCGGAATGCAAAGCCTGCCCCGTCGCCGCTGTCCATCATACACATAATGTTGAGGTGTTCCTGATAGCCCTTGCGCTCATGCAGACCCTTGTCTTTTGCGATAATGTTAAAGGCTGTGTTTTTTGCCATCGCTTCGGCAAGATGTCCCTGCTTGGCCCTCCATTGCGGTCCTTCAATAGCGGCTACATCGCCAACGGCAAAAATATCTTCATATCCTTGAACCTCACAATAGTCATTGATAATGATAAAACCGGCCTCGTTCACGGGAAGTTCGGAAGCTTTGACGAGTTCATGCCCGTCCCCGGCCGGGATAAAGAGGGTAAGGTCACTCTCTATCTTCGTCTCGTCCTCAAAGACGACACCGTCTTCTTCAAAACCTTTTATCTTTTTACCAAAATGTTTGCTCACCTTTGATCTTTTAAACATCTTCTCTATGGCGGCTAAGGACTTTTCGCCTAAACGGGCGCCCGGTTTTTCCATAGGTGCAAACATCGTGAGTTCAAATTTTTCCCTGAGGCCTCTCTTCCTTAGCATGTTATCGACATTAAAAAGAAGTTCGAAACCCGGGCCGCCGCGTACAGCACTGCTGTCTTTCGGGTTTGCGCCAAAGCCGAAGGCAATCCTGCCCTCTCCTTTTTTCATCAACTCCTCCAAACGCTCGCCGATTTCTACAGAGTGTTCGGGTACACCGCAGATGGAAAGAGTGTGTTCAACGCCCTTGGGCTTCATCTTTCCTGCACCCACAGCGACAACAATATAATCATATCCACTCAGGCATTTGCCGCTTTTCAGAGTGACCGATCTCTTTTTCGCGTCAATATTGCAAACGCCGTCAACGACGAGTTCAAAGCCATGCGCTTTTTGCAGATCCTTCAGATCTATACAGACGTCTTGGAAGCTCGCCTTCCCGGTAGGGACCCATATCGATGTCGGATAGATATAAAAATAGTCCCTGTCACTGACCAGGGTCACCTCGTATTTCTCTTTGCGCAGATGGATAGCCGTATCCATACCTGCAAACCCGCCACCAAGGATCAGGACCTTTTTAAGGTTCGACATCTAATCACCCCTGCACTGAAGTTTTATTCTCGTCATAAATGGCCTTTAGATTATATTTATTATTTACTACTCTAATAATACTATCTCTATTCATCTTGCTCAAGCCTTAATCTCTATGCATTTGTTTAAAAACTGCTCTCCGTATTTTTCATATTTAACTTCTCCGACGCCATTGATACTCAACATCTCTTCCCTGTCTTGAGGAAGATGGTTTGCCATCTCTTTAAGCGTCTTGTCTCCGAAAACGATATAGGCAGGCTTTCCTTCTCTCTTGGCGATTTCGGCACGCAAGGTGCGAAGCGCTTCGAAGGCATCCGTATTTAACTCCCTGTCTTCATGATGGGATACATATTCTCTCTTGGCCTTGACATTGAGACGTTCAGCTTTTATCTCAACATTAAGCTCTCTCTTCAATATCTTCATACCGGTACTGTCGATCATCAGTGCGCGGAACTCTCCACGCTTCAGCGCTCCGACTTCCCTCAAGCGCTCCATGATTCGCTCCCAGTAGGCTGTTGAGTGCTCTTTGCCGATACCGTAAACAGAAAGTTTGTCATGGCCGTTCTCCAGGATCTTCTCGACCCTGCTGCCGCGAAGTACATCAATCACATAGGCTTGACCGAAACGCTGTCCTGTCCTGTAGACGCTTGAAAGGAGCTTCTGTGCTTCTATGCTGATATCAACCTTTTCTCCAAGCGGCGCAGAACAGTTGTCACATTTTATCTCACAGACCGGCAAGCCGTCTTCAAAATAGTTGGCGATATATTGATGCCTGCACTCCTCCGCGCTGGCGTATCTGGCGATCAGTTCCAGTTTGTTAAAGGCATTTTGTTTATAAGGAGACTCTTCAAGCTGCTCGATAAACTCTCTTTGCATCATCATGTCTGAGCCGCTGTAAAGCAATAAAACTTCGGAGTCGAGTCCGTCACGCCCCGCTCTGCCTATCTCCTGATAATAGTTTTCAATCGTCTTGGGGAGGCTCATATGCACGACAAAGCGGATATTGCTTTTGTCAATTCCCATCCCAAAAGCGATAGTCGCTACAACGACCTGTATCTC
>CAXGZT010000278.1:0-2341 GCA_964014335.1 uncultured Campylobacterales bacterium
CTACCCCGACACTTTCGTCGGCAGCGTCAGATGTGTATAAGAGACAGTCTCAGGCATGATTTCGGAAGAAGACGTTTCTTTAACGGGGTGCCTAAAAAACCTCATGCAGGTATTGACCTTTCGGGCAAAGAGGGTGACAGGATAAAAGCGTCCCTCTCCGGAACGCTCCATGTTCTCGGCGACCTTTTTTACAATGGCAAGATGATCTTGATTGATCACGGACAGGGGCTTATGACAGGATACTCACATCTTTCGAAGATATACATTGAAGACGATACCTGGGTCAAACAGGGAGAATTCATAGGCGAAGTAGGACAGAGCGGACGGGTGACCGGTCCGCATCTGCACTGGAGCGTCTATTTTCACGGCCAGCCGGTTAATCCGGACTTATTTTTGGAAGACGCCAGCCCTTGAAGTAAGCGAATAGACGAAGGCTGGTAGCAAGGACGGCAATAATAAGCATCGAGATCTCATTCAAGAAGACAAGCTTATGGCAGCAAAATAGAAGCAGGGCAACAAGAAGAGCAATAGAACCGTAAAAGTCGGTGACCAAGACGGCAGGTACCTTGTTGATCAAAATATCGCGTGTCAGACCGCCCCCGACGGCGGTTAGAAAACTCAGTATCACGACGCCGAAGATATTATAGCCTGCTTCCAAGGCTAACAGGGCTCCGGTGATGCTGAAGGCGACCAAACCGATGGTATCGGAGATAACAAAGACGAGCTTTCTCTCTATCTCTTTTTTCTTGTAAACCTTAAAAATAATGGCCAATATAAGTACAACAAGTACAGTACTGGCAGGATAATACTCTCTAAAAGTAAAAGGGGTTGTGTTTAAGATGACATCGCGTACGACCCCGCCTCCAAGAGCGGTTAGAAAAGAGGCGATCAGAACACCCAGTAGATCGAGTTTGTTTCGTACGGCGACAAGGTAGCCGCTGAGGGTAAAGGCAATGATCCCGATGATATCAGAAATGAAAAATAGATCCGTCAATTAAGTCTGTAGTCTTCTTTAAAATCCACATAACGCGCAGCCGAGGCGTACAGCTCCTGAACCTCTTCTTCACTTAACTCCCGTACGACCTTGGCCGGGCTTCCCATGATGAGTGAACGCGGAGGAAAGACCTTGTCTTTGGTGACAAGCGAACCTGCCCCGACTATAGACTCTTTTCCGATAACAGCACCGTCAAGGATAGTAGCACTCATCCCTATCAGGCAGGCGTCTTCTATGGTACACCCGTGCATCATCACCCTGTGTCCGACGGTCACGTCATTGCCGATGATGGTCGGATTCCCGTCACTCATGTCCTCTTTTTTATAATGGGTTACATGTATCACCGAGAGGTCTTGGATATTGGTTCTGTCTCCGATACTGATGTAATGCACATCTGCGCGAATAACAGAGCCAAACCAGATTGAGACGTTCTCTCCCATCGTGACATTTCCGACGACATCGGCAGAAGGGGCTATCCAGGTATGCTCTCCAAGCTTAGGGCTCCACTTTTTAAATGTATAAGTCATATTCTTCCTTTTCAGCTCTCTTTGAAGAGTCTCGTAGCCATCTGTTGCACATAATTCGGATTCTCTTTTTTAAGCGCCTTATGTATCTTTTCCGTATGTGTCTCGATAAGTCTTTGGTTGTTGATCGTCTTAGCCTTGTCGGTCGCTACTTTGATGTAGCCGCCGTCACTTTTCAGCTCGTAAGAAAGGACATTGTCGCTGCACTGAAGCTGCAGGATCTGCAGGAGTTTCGAGGCGGCTTTTTCGTTGGATATACCGGTGAGGAGCTCTATGCGGCGGATAAGGTTACGCGGCATCCAGTCGGCGCTTGATATATAAACCTTTGGACTTGCATGTTTGAAATAGAAGACTCTCGCATGCTCAAGGTATTTACCGATGATGGAGATAACGCGTATATTCTCGCTCAATCCTTTTATCCCCGGACGAAGGCAGCAGATGCCGCGTACGATGATCTCTATCTTTACGCCGGCCTGTGAGGCCTTGTAAAGGGCCCTGATGACATCCTCGTCTACAAGAGAGTTGACCTTGACGATGATATGACCCTCTGTTCTCATCTTGGTCTCATTCTGGACCATGGAGAGAAGCTTCGGTTTCATCTGTGTCGGTGCCATATAGAGGGTATTGAGCTTGCCTTTCTTCGAGAACCCGGTCAGGAAGTGGAAGAAGCGTATGACATCATTCGTGATGGCTTCATCCGAGGTAAGGTAAGAGACATCCGTATAGATCTTGGCCGTGGTGGCGTTATAGTTCCCCGTCCCGATATGGGCATACTGCTTCAGGGTGTCGCCTACGCGTTTTGTGACCAGGGCCGCCTTGGCAT
>CAXGZT010000279.1:0-2287 GCA_964014335.1 uncultured Campylobacterales bacterium
GCATAAGTGCGATGGTGAAAAGCCCAGGGTCTGCCAAGGCGATAGGACCATGTTTCATCTCGCCCGAGGGGTAGCCTTCGGCATGTAAATAAGAGATCTCTTTAAGTTTAAGTGCACCTTCAAGGGCCAGAGGAAAGAAGATATCTCTTCCGATAAAGAAGAAGCCGTGTCCATGCAGGTATCGCTTAGACAGACGCGTGATCTTTTCATGAAGGTCATCACTAACCGTGACGGTAGAGGGGACTTCTCTAAGCAGGGTGATGTGCTTGGCTATCTCGGCAGGCGAGAGTGTCGAACGGAGCTTGGCCAGATAAAGAGAGAGCATCCAAAATACAACCATCTGTGTGGCAAAGGCTTTTGTCGAAGCCACGCCCTTTTCAATGCCTGCACGGGTCAAGATACTCGCATCCGCTTCGCGCACCATGGATGAGTTGTCTACATTACAGATGACTAAAGATTTAAGACCGGCGGACTTGGCCATTTTTAGAGTTTCGAGGGTATCGGCTGTTTCGCCGCTTTGAGAAATGACGACAAAGAGAGTATCTTTGTTCATAAGCGGCTCTTTATAACGGAACTCGGATGCGATCTCAACGGAACAACGGATCTTTGCATAGCGCTCAAAGAGATAAGAAGCGGCCAGGGCGGAGTGATAAGAGGTCCCGCAGGCGCACAGCTTGATCTCATTGATCCCCTCGAGTAGATCTTCATCAAGCTCTTCAAAGTTGATACTCTCTTCGCCCAAACGTCCCATCAGGGTATCGCTTATCACCTGGGACTGCTCATAAATCTCTTTTTCCATAAAGAACCTGTATCCCTCTTTTTGTGCAGAGAGCTTGGACGATGGAAGGGCTTTCAAAACAGGATCGATCTTCTCATAGTTTTCATTGAAAAGTTCAATGGAGTCCGCCGTTAAGTACCCGTTTTCGCCGTCTTGAAGATAGACGACATCTGAACACAGGCCGATAAGAGGCGTATCGGAAGAAGCGAAATGTTTTTCATCTGTACCCACACCGATAAGCATCGGCGATCCGTGTTTGGCAAAAAAGATGGTGTCCGGAGCGGACTTGGTGATAAGCAATACTGCATAAGCTCCCTGCAGTTCATCCAAGGTCGCTCTGAAGGCCTCAAGAACGGTATAGCTCTGTTTCAAGTGAGACTCAAAAAGATGAACAATGACTTCGGTGTCGGTTTGGGAGAGGAAGGTCACTCCTTTTGCTATGAGACGGTCTTTCAGTTCTTGGTAGTTCTCTATGATGCCATTATGAACGACATAGGAGTTTTCTCCGATGTGCGGATGGGCATTCAGTTCTGTCGGCTTTCCGTGCGTCGCCCAGCGCGTATGACCGATTCCGATGGAAAAACCTTCGGGATGGAAATCTTGCGTCTTGTTTCTCAAGTTTTCAAGTTTTCCTACCGCCTTGTAGATAGAGAAGGTGTCATCTTGAAGTACGGCGATACCGGCAGAGTCATATCCGCGGTACTCTAGTTCCCCAAGGCCTTCCAAAAGGATCTCTTTAACTCTGCTTTTACCTATATATCCGACAATTCCGCACATCTTTAAGCCTTGTTGACTAAAATATCAATAATTTTCTTCGCATTATGACAGACATTTTCGTTTTTTTCAATTAAAAATTGGTCGCGGGCACGATTTTTTATCGTATGCACCTTTGCCGTCGCGATATCAATGGACTCATCATCAAAGCTTTTGATGACGTAGGCAAGAAGCCCGCTTTGATCAGCGGTGTTGATGCTTAGCCGTGCATAGGTGTTTGAATGTTCACACTCAAGACGGATCTCATTCTCTTTTATATCCGGCCGGGCCAGCTCGATTTTTTTATTCATGTCAAAGGCATCATCAATAATACTTTCGATGTGAAAGGTGTCATCCTGGTCCAGAGCCTGAGAGAATTCGATTTTAAAATACTTGATATCCTTATAAAGTTTAAATATATCCATGGCGACGATATTTAAAAAGTTCAGTTTTCCGAGCAGATAACCAAGGTTAAGCGGAATATCTTTGAATATCTCAATCACCAGGTTCGGTGTATAGCTGATCGTATATTTGTACCTGTCCAAATCGCTGGCTTTTTGAAACAGCTCAACAATCTCCTGGGGCTTATGCTTGATAAAAAAGAGATTAGACTCAATGGAGAGGACCCTTTTTTGCTGGAGTTTGCTGAGTTTAAGAAAGGCCACATTCTTTTTAAGTGCATCTTCGCGCTTTCTTCGTTTGGTCGCTTCGCCTATCATCTCCTTGTTGTCGATGACCTCCAAGGAGGCATAATAG
>CAXGZT010000280.1:0-2246 GCA_964014335.1 uncultured Campylobacterales bacterium
TGATATCCGATGACTTCTATTTACTAAAGGAGCTGTCTCAAAGCAGTGATATTAATATGTATACACTCTACGCCAACGAGAAGTTAGGACGTGATGTACAAAACTATTTCACTACACTTCCTTTAAAGGACTCTCCTTCAAATATCAACATAAGAGACCCTTATGCCTGGGAGCATGTTTTGGCTGAGATCAGAGCAGCAGATGGTGAAGAGAAACTAAAGACCCTGCTCGAAAAATACTCAAGTAAGGATGATGATGTCCTGCATGCTTTTATCTATGCAAAAGTACAAAAGTATAAAAAGCACAGTTATATCATGCCCTATCAAGAATCTACTGCGAGCTTAAACAATGACACCAAGGCGCTTATCTACGCATTGGCCAGGCAAGAGAGCCATTTCATCCCCTCTGCTATCTCACGCTCGTTTGCCCTGGGGGTGATGCAGATCATGCCTTTTCTGATTGAGGCCTTAGCCAAACAAAAAAAAGAGACTGCCGCCCTGGAAGAGATGTTTGATCCAGATAAGAACATTAAATATGCCACAAAGCATTTGAGCTATCTGAAAAAGCATCTATATCATCCACTGTTTATCGCTTATGCTTATAACGGCGGTATCGGTTTTACAAAAAAGCATCTTCTCAAGGGAACATTCAAAGAGGGGAGTTATGAGCCTTACCTGAGTATGGAGCTCATGGCGAACAGGGAAAGCCGCGAATACGGTAAAAAAGTACTGGCCAATTATGTTATCTATAAAAAAATATTAAACGAAGAGGTTAAAATCACTTCGCTTTTTGAAAGCTTAACCGAACCTTCCCGTACTGATCGTTTTCGAAGGAGAGATTTATAGTAGATGCGTTGTTCTCCCGGAATTTGACTAAATAAAAATGGTTCCACGGATTGCGAATGGGCATAGTTCGGCGCAATTTGCTGTCTTCATCCAGTTCTATCGCCTCTATAGCATTAATATACGATGGCGACTCTTCCGTTTTTGCTGCACCCTCCCCGTCTATCGGGGTTTTATCTTCTTTTGAATCAAACTCAGGCTGCTTTGAAGTGTCATCTTTGACCTTTTTCGGGGCATTTACCATCATCTTTAATCTATAGTCAAGGTTTTTTAGACCATGTTTTTTAGGATCATAAGCATCTTCTATGATATGTACGGCAACATAGAAATATTCTTCACCGTAATATAGATCAGGATCTACATTATTCAGATAGACCGCATGCAGAAGTGCCTTTGTCTCCATATCGCGCATCAATGAGGCTTTTTGCATGTTGGAGATCGCCTTTTCATAATATGTATCTGTTGTAAAGAAATCAAAAGCTGTCGTGTGTGAACAGCCTGTAAAAAACAGCACTGAGCTCATGAGCGTGACTCTAAAAAGTTTATTCATTTATTTTCCTGTGTTCTGGTTTTAGTATTATACATAATCTGCCTTTGAGTTCTTATAAGTTTCATTCGATATAATTTCTATCATTTTAACAAAGGTCATATCTTCGTGAACAAAAGGTTAGCGGTTGCATTTACCGGCCCGTCAAATAGCGGTAAAACAACACTCATCACTAAAGTCGCAAATGCCTTGATTGCCAATGGGAAAAAAGTATCCATTATTAAGAACGACCCAAAGGACAAAGCTGTTTTTGATGTTGAGGGAAAGGACAGTCATAAGTTTTCTCAGACCGGGGCCGATGTCGTTGTCACTTCCCCGACGCGAACAACGTATTTTTCCAAAAAGCAGAAAGAACTTGATCAGATCATAAATATGCTTGGCGACTTCGACTACCTGCTGGTTGAGGGCTTGAAAAACCTGCCACTGCCTCGTATCAGTATCTTTCGATACACCATTGATGATACCTATTACCCGTATATGAATGCCCTGGCTATTGATGAGAGCATTGATACAGAACTCGAAGATATTCCCGAAGATGTTGATATTTTAGATTTAAACAGTATAGATCAGGTCATAGACTGGATCTCAAATCATGCCAAGGAAGTATAGAAATGAATGATATGCAAAGCTTATTAGAGGCTATTCAAAGGTCGGCAATCCGTATTAAAAAAGCTATAGATGTAAAAGACATCGGTTATTCGCAAGAGCAGAACAGCTCGGGCGAAACGCAGCTTCAGCTTGACATTCAATGTGACTTGATCATTGAAGAAGAGTTAAGCCATGTAGACACAGTCCATACGCTTGCTTCTGAAGAGAAAGAAGATGCAATGCTTGTGAATGAAAACGGAAAATATCTG
>CAXGZT010000281.1:0-2203 GCA_964014335.1 uncultured Campylobacterales bacterium
ATGCTATGACCGTCTGTGTCGACAACCTTAAAAAGCTTATCCCAAAGTTCAAAGACGCCGGGATGAAACTCTTGATAGAGAAGGTGGAGAACTCTAAGGACTATTATTTATACAAAAGGTTAGGGTTTGACCTTTTTCAGGGCTATCATATAGGGGTGCCTGAGACGCTTGAACTTGATTCGGTACAAGAAGCAATAGAACCTGCCGTCTTGCATCTGATCTCTATCATAAAAAAGGATGCAGAGACCGCCAAACTGGAGAAATTCATCAAACGGCGTCCCGAACTTGCCTACAACATCGTCAAGTTTATCAACAATAAAAAGAGTGTCAAAGATAATATCTCTTCCATCGTTCACGCAGTGACTTTGATGGGACGTGAAGCGCTCTTGCGCTGGCTCTTGGTCTATCTCTATTCGGAAGTCTCTGCCAATGAATTTTCCGAGGCACTGCTGAATGCTGCCGTAACACGTGCAGAAAGGATGGAAGAGCGTGCCGATACCTCCATCAAGGAAGAAGCCTATATGGTCGGTATGTTCTCCATGCTGGACACACTTTTTGAAGCCGATATGCACGATATCTTTAAAGGTTTACGTTTAGCTCCTGCGATCAGTAATGCCATCATCTACAAGTCGGGTGAACTGGGCAAAGGCCTACTGGACGCGGTAGAAATAGAAAAAGACCATTTAAAAGAGATATTCCTGGCCAATTACGACAAGATAAACTCTGCTGATATCCTCATCGCTTTTGAAAAGAACCGCATCAGGTATTAACGATATATGATCATATAGATAACTTCGCAATTGCATACCGTGAAGGTATTATACGAGGTGATAAATGGCAGTTTATCAAGCGCTAAGAGCTAATACCACAACGACTTTCCCCTACCCAAAGCAACAGCAACACAGCATGCTCTTTTGCCGACATTGAGAGGAAGAAGATAAAGCCTTTTTTATCGGTAAATAGCATTATGAAATTTCTTGCTTCGTTTTTTTACGGCCAACAAGGGTTAATGACGAATAAAGTGTGGCACTGAATACGGGCCGTGAAAAATGATTGTAAAGGTTAAAAAAAGTACTTGGATGAAAATATCTTTACAGAAAAAAAACTCATATTTTATTCACTAAAAGATCTATTATATGCTCCAGTCAAAAGCAAAACAGCTGGGCAAAGCATCCTTCTTGGCCATATAGGCCGCCGTAAAATAAGCCGAGACAGCTATCGAGGTAAGGGCAAGAAAAGAGGCAAAGGCGAGGGTTGAGATGCCCGTAAGGCCTTGACCTATCGTACATCCCAATGAGAGTATCCCTCCGATACCCATCAGACTTCCGCCTAACATGGCATTTTTCAGTTTATCGTTTTTTTGCGGTGCGGCACAGCCGAACCGGTACTTTTTATTGAAAAGCGACATGAGAAATCCGCCGGCCAGAATGCCGAAGATGAGGCTGGTGCTAAAGGAGAGGGTGCTTCCGCTAAAAAACATCAGGTATTCAAGGGTTTTGCCCGAAGGGAAGACGAAGCTCATGCTCTAGAGTGTTACGGCTTCAAACTCGTTAAAGCCTAAAACCCCGGTGACAAACCAGGCAAAACCGATAAGCAGACCTATGATCAGCCCATCAAGACAGCTGAAAAGGTTTTTGAGACTCGGTACAATCTTCCATAAGGCAAGGAGCAAAAGGGGAAGAGTAATAAAAATAGAGACGGGACGGTTTGGAATCAGTGCAGACAGGCTGAGCAGAAGTTCACTCTTTTCTATCAGGCCCAAACCATAAGAAAAGATGCCTTTGGAGGTCATATAGGCAAAAATGGCAATAAATATTATGGCCACCAGAGAGTGCAGGTCGCCTTGGGAGAACTTCACAAGGTGGCGGCTGCTGCAGCCGTCGGCTATCATCATCCCGCTGCCGAAGAGCAGGCCGCCGAGCATGATGGTGCCATAGTTTATAGTGCTCTGCAGATAAATGGTCTGAGTGAAATCTATTTGGTAGATAGTTGACAAGAGTTGTGAGGAGACAATGGCGGTAATCATGGCAGTTAATACGGAAGCTGCTCTTCGTGTCGAACCGTCCAGTATAAAGTCCTTGATGGAGCCGCTGAAACAAAATTGCGTTTTTTGGGCTACCATTCCGTAGATCAGGCCGATGAGAAGAGCAAATATATCTGTCTCTTATACACATCTGACGCTGCCGACGAAAGTGTCGGTGTA
>CAXGZT010000282.1:0-2196 GCA_964014335.1 uncultured Campylobacterales bacterium
TTGATGAAGAAGATGGGCTAAGCGCGCAAAGCGAATCCGAACCAGAACCAGATAAGCTTCATTTGAGCGGAAATATAGCCTTCAAGACCTCTGTAGGTTATAAAAAACATGAGGTAGACGGAAGTGACTATTCCGGCCTCAACCAGGCGCAGATCTCTTTATACCTTCAGCTGGACGGAAAATTGTCAGACGGGTGGAAGATACGCGTAAGCGGTGACGCCTTTTATGATGCGATATATGATCTTCGCTCCAATGAAGGGTATAGAGAAGAGGTCCTGGATGATTATAGGACACAGCTCAGACTGGACGATACCTATATCCAAGGCAGCCTCACGGCAGACCTTGACCTCAAAGCAGGACGGCAGATCGTCGTCTGGGGCAAGTCAGACAATATCCGCATAACCGATCTCATCAACCCTTTGGATAACAGAGTGCCGGGTATGACAGATATAGAAGACCTGCGCCTCAGTGTCGGTATGGCGAAGTTTGATTATTACCTCTCCCAATGGAATCTCTCGGCCATGATAATCCCGGAAACCAGGATAATGCATGAAGCCACCCCCAGGGGCGAGTTCTTCCCGGTCGATAATATCTTCACCGGCGCACCCGACCCCTTCTTGCCCCTTGAGACTCCCGCCGTCTCATGGGACAATATGCAGTATGCTTTTGCGGCCAACGGCGTCTTTTCGGGATGGGATCTCTCTTTTTACGCGGCTGATGTACTGGATCAGAGGTGGCACTTTGACAAGGTCCAGGGAAGTGCTCCTCTGGGCAGTATCAATCGTGTCGTCTCCAAGATAAAGATGCTGGGATCTGCGGTCAATGTGGCCAGAGGCTCATGGTTACTCAAGGCCGAAGCAGCCTTTTTGAACGGGGTCAAATACAACACGACAACAGATGAGAAGAACCGTCTTGATGCCTTGATCGGCCTGGAATATATGGGTATTAAAGATAGTACCCTCTCTTTTGAAGTGGCCAACAGGCATATCTTTGATCATGAAGCTCAGATGAAGTATCAAGCCGATTTCTTAGACAAGAATGAGATGCAAAGCGCATTAAGGCTAACCCGCTCTTACTCAAATGACACAATCAATGTCACGGCACTGCTGAGTATGTTCGGTTCGAGTTGGGAAAACGGCGGGTTTGCCAGAGTCTGGGTGGAGTATGAGATAATGGATGCGGTAAATGCCAACCTCGGAGTCGTCGATTACAGAGGAGGGGACAAACCCCTGATGGAAGGGATCAAAGATAATGACAGACTCTTTGCGGATATTAGATACAGTTTTTAAGATAAAAGCTACGGAGGGTTTCCTCTGTTTAGATAGTTCCCATCTTCCCGATTCAAAATATATTTGGCACATTTTTTGCGTCTCTTAGTCTCTTTTTAGCTTCCTTTACTTACAATATTAAAAAGATTTATGAGACGATATGAGAATTGATAAATTTCTAAATGCTGTTAACCTGACAAAGCGTCGCACCATCGCCCAGGATATGATCTCCAACGGGGTCGTTCTGATCAATGGAAAGGTCGTCAAGGCCAGTAAAAACGTAGAGGTGGGAAACGAGATAGAACTTGCCTACCTTAAAGGAAGCAAGACGTACCTTGTCCTTGAGATTCCGACACTAAAGTCCACCCCGAAGTCGGACCAGGACAGATATATAGAGGAGATCTCTTGAACTACGAGGAAGCAAAACTGGCCTTTGAAAAGCTGTTCGCCCATAAGATGGACGAGTCGCAGATGCGTGAGTTCTTGATCTCGATGAGACTCGACGAGAGTACGCCCGTGGAGGCTATCGCTGCGGCTGCAGCCGTGATGCGCGCCAATGCCGTCGCCCTGCCTATTTCCGAAGAACTTCGTCCCCGCCTTCTTGATGTCGTAGGTACCGGCGGAGACAAGATAGGAAGCTTTAATATCTCTTCTACGGTATCTCTTCTGTGTGCCAGTGCCGGTGCCTATGTCGCCAAGCACGGAAGCCGTTCGGTGACGTCTAAGTCGGGTTCAGCCGATATGTTCGAGTCCCTTGGCGTAAGACTGGACCTGGATATAAATCAGAGTGCAAAGCTTTTGGAAGAGACGGGTTTCACCTTTATGTTCGCGCAAAACCATCATCCTGCGATGAAGTTTATCATGCCGGTTAGAAAAAGTATCAGTGAAAAGACGATCTTTAACGTCTTGGGCCCTTTGACGAACCCGG
>CAXGZT010000283.1:0-2186 GCA_964014335.1 uncultured Campylobacterales bacterium
AATAAAGGCTTCAATGAGATCCGATGTCAGAGAGAAAAAGGTCATAAAGAGCAGGAGATGGTAACCCAGTTTTTGATCCAGCCGGTTCCTCTCATACAACTGGGCGATGCTATCTCGGCTTTGCAAAAGTTTATTGCCTAAAAAAGTCCAAAACACGAAAATAACGACAAAGGCACCCAGGGCCAGGATAATCAAACGGGCATTCATGCTAAATAGTACGGAAGCCTTGACGAAAACCAGGAAAAAGGCCCCGCCCAACATGGGTGCACCAAGGATAAAGAGCGGCAGTTTGATATAAAACATAATAAGGCTCGAGGCGTCAGAGTCCTTTATCAGGGCACTGTAGGTTAAGGAGAGCTTTTTATTGGCGATGATAAGACGCAGAGGATAATAGAGGACAAGGGTCAATACGAGGAAGAGAGTTGTCGTCATTTGACGGGTCGGTTCATATGCATTGAAAAACGTCAATGCGATAAAGGCAAGGGCTAAGAAAAGAAACGAAAATGAAGCTAATTTTTGAGAAAGTCTACTGATCATCTTTATATCTTACAATACTTTTACTAAAGAAGAGAACCTGCACCGCAGAACAACCGCATTTTTATTATAAGAAATTTTCACTGACTGAAACCCCTTAAGCTTGTTTTGTTAATATGTCGAAAAAAGGTATCATAATTGGGAAGTCTCTTCTTGGCCCTTATCTCTATCTATATCTTTATCCTCGTCGGTTTCAGCGCCAAACACTTTTTTAAAGAGAGGATTGACGAGAAATCCTTCAACCTGCTCTCTGTCTATTTTTTGCAAGCTTTTCTCACTTTTTGGGGACTTCTCAAACGTCCGATCGACACAGAGTTCCTGCTCGCTCCGCTGATCTATATCGGTGTCGTCTCTATTGCCTTGATGCTCAGCTTTTTTCTGGCACGCCGACTCTTCACAGATCCCAAAGAGCGTTCCATCGCTTCAATCTCTGCTCTTATCGGAAATACAGGGAACCTCGGTATCCCTCTTGGTATTGCCATCTTTGGTGAAGAGAGTATTCCCTACACCACCCTCATAAACCTGGCGAATGTCTTTGTCGTCTATACCTTAGGCGTCTATTTTTACTCGCGCGGCAACTTTTCGATGAAGGAGTCTGTCCAAAATATTTTTAAGCTTCCGCCCTTGTGGTTTGCCCTGCTCGCGCTGCTGCTTAACTTCTATCAGGTCGAACTGCCCAAAGAGGTAATGAGTGCCTTAAGCATGGGAGCCTATGCCAGCATGGTCCTTCAGCTTGTCCTCCTGGGGATGTACCTCTACAGTGTCAAGCTCAGACACCTCAACATCAGGCTTATTGTCCATGTCAACGGTATAAAATTTATCATTCTTCCCGCTCTTGCATTTTTTCTATTACAGTTTGCCCCGCTTTCAAGCATGATAAAGGGCATTATCTTTATGGAGCTCTTCATGCCTTTAGCCGTGGCAAATGTCAATCTCGGATCGCTTTATCGCTGCAAACCCGAGGATATCACAGCTCTTATTTTTATCTCTTCGCTCCTGTTCTTGGGCTTGAGCTTTTTTGCACTCTATGCGGTTGAAAGGCTTTAGTCCAATACCTCGGGTGAGAGTCCTATGATCCAGTCATAAGCGACTACGGTCGGTTTTTGACCCGTTTCTACAAGATAAAAGTGCCTGTTTCCCTCTATCAGTTCATCCGGTATCAACCTCGTCTTTTTAACCTCATCAAGACGCATCTTCAAAAGGACAGTCGCCTTTTGAAACATCTGCATATTGTCTGAAGCGTAGGGATCAGCGTATTCGATCCTATCCCCCTTGCGTATCAAAGAACGTTTCAAGAACTGGAAGCTTTGCAGGACTTTTAGAAAAAGTGCAAGGCCCAGGAACACTACGACCGCCGCCACGCTCCAATGCACAACAGACAGGAGAAAACCAAGGCTTAAAACGAAAAGAAGATAAAAGAAGAAAAACACGGCCGTGAACTTTTCAAACAGGATAACCCTCGCCAGGCTGAAGAGACCTTTAAGCAGATGTCCGTAAGCTTTCAGCTCAGCCCTGGACAAAATCTTTTTCCCAAAAAAACTCTATCCATTCTTTGGCTTCATGCACGCAAAAATCAGGCTGTACAAGGGCTGTCGGTTTATAGAACCTGTCTCTTATACACATCTCCGAGCCCACGAGACCCACATTGATCT
>CAXGZT010000284.1:0-2177 GCA_964014335.1 uncultured Campylobacterales bacterium
GACAGCGGTAAATGCGGCGCAGGCAAATGCGGCGGCGAGAAAAAAGCAGCAGGAAAATGCGGCGCTGGAAAATGTGGTGCAGGTAAATGCGGCGGCGAGAAAAAAGAGAAAGCCGGAAAATGCGGTGCCGGAAAATGCGGCGGTGGAAAGTAAGCCTTATGTATAATCTAAATGGCATTAAGGGATGTGGAGTCGGCTTGAGAGCTGAACATATACTAGATGTCATTCCTTCGGGATTTACTCCCGACTGGTTAGAGATAACGCCTGAAAACTGGATGCATATGCCTTATCATTATAAGGAAGCATTTGAAGAAGTCCTTTCAAAATTCCCGGTGACGACCCATGGTCTGTCCCTCTCTATCGGCTCTCCTGAAGAGTTGGATATGGGGTTTTTGAAAGAACTTAAAGACTTTCTGGATAGGTATAAGATCGAACATTATTCCGAGCATCTCTCGTTTTCATCTTTTGAAGGGGGGCAGACCTATGAGCTTCTGCCCTTGCCGCTGACGCGAAAGATGATAGAACATGTCAGCGACAGAGTCAAGAAGGTCGAAGATTTTTTAGGTCGGGCCCTGATCTTGGAAAATGCGACCTATTATGATATCCCTTATGCTGAGATGCAAGAGCTCGATTTTATTAATGAAGTAATGCATAAGAGCGGGGCGAAGATGTTGCTTGACGTCAATAATGTCTTTGTTAATGCCCGCAACCATAATTTTGATGCAAAGTCCTATATAGCAGAACTTGATTTGAGCCGGGTGGCCTATATGCATGTTGCGGGACACACCTATTATGAAGAGGATGACATTATCATCGATACCCATGGGGCGGATATCTGCAATTCGGTGTGGGAACTTCTTGACTTCACCCTAGACAAAGTCGATGCACCGGTTATGATTGAGCGGGACAATGATATCCCCGCCTTGGACGAACTGCGCAAAGAGTATGATCTTTTAAAAGCTATCGTCAAGGAGCACCAGTCGAAGGAGAAGTATTATGCTTGAGCGGGATGTGCAAGAGCGTTTTATTGGCTTTGTAACCGGTCAGTCAGAGATCTCCCGGCCGCGTACCAATCCCCTGCGTATTTATAAGGAACTTGTGCATTATCGCTTTGACGAGGTGATCCGCAATGCGATGCCTGACTTTTGTGATATCCTAGGCGAAGAGAGACTGGACGCATTGATATTTGACTTTATACAGTCTAAGCCCCAGACGCCTTTTATTTGGCAGGTTCCTTCTCTTTTCATGGATTTCCTTCTGAACTCCAGGCATGTAGACGATATTGAGTATGCTTATGACCTGATGTGGTTTGAAACAGTTGAAGTTGAACTTTTGATGGGCCAGTACGAGAAGCCGAGTGCTGCTACTTTTGACTGGAACAAAAACTTTAGACCGTCGTCAAGCATGCGTATGAAGGTCTTGAATCATGCAGTTAATCGAGGTGAGTTTGAGTTTGTAGAAGCACACCCTCTAGTGATGTATTACCATTTTGAAGAGTATGCGGTCTATTTTCAAGAGATAAGCCCTTTTATCTACGGTTTTCTCATCTACTTGGAAAAGATGTCGGCACAAGATGCCCTGGCATCAATCTGTGCAGATTTTCACCTTAAAGAAGAAGATGAGGTCAGGGAGCTCCTTCAGGCCCCTCTTGAAGAGTTTTCCCGACTCAATATCATTAAACTTAACTAAGGAGTTCGAGATGTATGTAAAAGAGTTGTACGAAAAAGCTACGGCAGTACTGCAAAGAGCAGAAGACCTGCCCCTGCTGTTTCTGCGTGTGATCTTGGCCTATACTTTTTATGGACCAGCAATGACAAAGCTTTCAGACATAGAAGCAACAGCAGGCTTTTTTGAATACCTTGGTATTCCGATGCCGTTTTTGAATGCTTATTTGGCAGCGGGTACCGAACTTCTCGGTGCAGTGCTGCTGACACTTGGGTTTATGACACGTTATATCTCCATTCCGCTTCTTTTTGTGATGATAGTGGCCACTGCAACGGTTCATGGTGCCAACGGTTTTCATATGATTATGCCCGGAGACGATTTTACCTGGGAGAATCCTTATATTAACGGTGAGGCTGTTGAGGGTACGGTTGTCGTTTTGCAGAACGGATATGAATTGGTGATGTATTATATGGCCTGTCTCTTATACACATCTCCGAGCCCACGAGACCCAC
>CAXGZT010000285.1:0-2174 GCA_964014335.1 uncultured Campylobacterales bacterium
CCTACTATCTGGATCAGATCTCCCTGCTGGACGAAAGCGTAGGCACACCGCTTTATGTCAATGCAGACGATCTGACTCAAGAGCTTCAAAGCAGCCTTATACAGGGAGGTCATAAGGGTATCATTTTGAACGCCACAAAGCTGTATGAGGAGCTGTCCGACTTTTTTGTTGCTATCGGTCCTTCAAATGTGAGCCGGTTTGATATGGCAGTACTCGCCAATGCTTCTATGGATAAGATCGTACTGCAGAGTGCCTACCCCGAGCATCAGTTTGATGAGATCTTCCAAAGTGTAAAAGTCATCTCTTCGGCTCTTTTTAGACCCGAAGAGAGTATAATCGCGAGAGCGACCCAGCATTCACTTACACTCTTCGGTCTCAAGAACAGATAGCTTAAACAGTAAATACAGGCATTATTTATGCCTGCTAAGAAGGAGAAAAGATGACGGCAAGACTTTTTTGTGAACATTGTGAAAAATATTATGAAGTCAATATTGAAGATATACGTTTCATGCAAGAGAAGGAGAAAGAGTGTTTGAGTTTTGCTCACAACACCTATTTTTTCAAAGAGGGATGCTTTTTTCAAAGACTGAAGCAGTTGAAAAAGAGTAGTTAGGCCGTCATCATACCGGCTGTTTCCTATTGCATCTTCTCTAAAAGTTCTGTATCATTGACGATCGTTAATGTCTCAAAAATATCGTTCTCATCTTTTGGCGCGGTTGAAAAACCCTCGAGTGAGTCACAATGAGGGCATTTTCCTTCATTAAGCAGGGCCAACTGGTCTGCCGTGATCTTTTGATCACAGGCTTGACAATAAAAAAATATATCCATAGGATCTCCTTTGTTTTTATTCTTGCAATTCTTATACTAAAACAAAGCCCACAAAGGAAACATCGTGCAACAGATCAGCTATAGCTCTCTTATTCTATCATTCATTCCCGCACTGGCCGTATTGGTCTATTTTATTCTGCATTCTATCGAGTATAAGACAACCCTCTATGCCATGGCACGGATGATACTGCAACTGGTCATGATCGGTTACCTCCTCGTCTATGTCTTTGAGACAGAAGAGAGCTGGATCGTTATTTCTGTATTGAGCGTGATGCTAATTGCCGCAGGATGGATAGCCTTGAGAACGGTACCTCATCTGCAAAAAAAGCTTTTTTTCCATGCCCTTGGCTCGATCGCCTTGGGCGGCGGTTTTACCCTTGTCATCATCACCCAGGCGGTTTTGGATATAGAACCCTGGTTCGCACCCGATTACCTTATCCCTCTTGCAGGCATGATTTTTGCCAATGCGATGATAGCCATTTCACTCAGTGCCGAGAGGCTCTATAAGGAGTTGAAGATGAAACAGACCTATGAGACTGCCTTTAATGACGCCCTCTTTGCCTCGCTTATCCCTATTACCAACTCGCTTTTCGCCGTCGGTCTGGTCTCCCTGCCCGGGATGATGACGGGACAGATACTCTCAGGGGTGTCGCCCCTGATAGCGGCGCGTTACCAGATGATGGTCATGGCCATGATCTTTGGAGCATCGGGTCTGTCAGTAATACTTTTTCTACAGCTCACGAAAAAGGTATTTATGGAACCTAGTTCCAGATAATCTCTTCCGAACACTCTACCATAATATCCATGCAACCCAACTCTTCATTAAAATGCGGAGTCTCGCTGTCACACTCGTCAAAATGGTGAAGGTAGTGGTTTAAGAGTTCGTCTTTACACTCGATCATTTCATTGTCATACATCGTATATCCTTTTGCGGGTCTCTGCCCAGGTTTATCTAAGTACTTACATATAGCGTTCTTGCTTTTACACCGATAAATATGCAATTTTCATACTAAAAAGGAAAAAAGACGACAATTTTGTACTACTTTATAGCTTTTTCCTGTTTCGGGTATTTTTTATCCTCGTTAAACAGTTCGCATCAAAATTGCACTCCATGAGTAAAACAGTATTATAAGGCTTTTCATGAATCCCCGACACACCAAACGATCGCTGCAGCATCTTAGTGAAAGGAAGGTCCCCGTTTTCCTTTGGGGGCCGCCGGGAATCGGAAAGTCTTCCGTCGTCGCGCAGATCGCGAAGGAGAAAGAGATCGGTTTTATCGATCTTCGACTTTCGCTTCTGGACCCGACTGACCTGCGAGGCATTCCCTTTTTCGATGCCAAGAACGA
>CAXGZT010000286.1:0-2151 GCA_964014335.1 uncultured Campylobacterales bacterium
CTCGGAAATGGTATGCGGGTCTTGCATAACGTTTAGCAAGATTGATTGAGATTCTAAACTCTTTATAAAATCAAGATACTCTCCGATCTTCTCAATCTCGCTAAGAGGAAAACGCACCAGCAGCTGTTTGACCCCAAGTTCACGAACGAGTTCTGGCGTTAGCCCGGGCTCCTTGTCAAGGTTGACACTCATCCCAAAAAAGCCCTCTGTGTCGATCTCTTTCTTCTTTATAAGCGGCAAGAAGAGAAGGGCAAGAGGAAAGATGACAAGCGAAGAGACAAAGGTGTAGACCAGACTGAGGAGCTCTTTTTTACGTTCGGACTTTTTGAAGGCTCTGTCTTTGATTTGATAAGGTTGGTCGGAATAGGGGTCCCATTTAAACACGGAAATATTAAGCCTTTTGATATTTGTTGAGATACCATCGGATAGTTTTTAGTATACCTGTCTCAAAGTTTTCGTCAGCCTTCCAGCCCAATTGTTCTTCGATCTTGGTTGCATCAATAGCATAACGGCGGTCATGGCCGGCGCGGTCTTCTATGTATGTGATCAGTTCTTTGTAGCTTTTTTCTTTTGGACGCAGTTCGTCAAGAATATCGCAGATCTTGTCCGCAATGTAATTGTTGTTTCGTTCATTACGTCCGCCGATATTGTATACCTCTCCTGATTTTCCCGTATGATAAACCAGGTCTATTCCTTTGCAATGATCAAGAACATAAAGCCAATCGCGAATATTTTTTCCATCTCCATAGATTGGGATATTTTCATTATTAAGTGCTTTACGGATAATGGTCGGGATAAGCTTTTCGTCATGCTGTTTTGGACCATAGTTGTTTGAGCAGTTGGTTGTTACTACATTGAGACCATAAGTATGAAAGTAAGAGCGCACGACCATATCGCTACCTGCTTTAGAAGCAGAATAGGGACTGTTGGGAGCATAAGGTGTTTCTTCAGTGAAAAGCCCTGTTTCACCCAGAGTTCCGTAGACTTCATCGGTTGATATATGATGAAACCGGCAAGTCTCATACCCCTTTTTATAACTAAATGGTTTATCCATCCACCGTTTGTAGGCAACATCTATTAGAGTATAAGTTCCGGTAACATTAGTTTCAATAAAGATGCCGGGATTCTTAATGGAATTATCTACATGTGATTCTGCTGCAAAATGGATAACACCGCGAATATCATGCTCATTGAAAATTTCTTCTATAAGTTGACGATCACAGATATCACCTTTGACAAAGATATGATTTGGGTTGTTTTGTATCTCTTTGATATTATTAAGGTCGCCGGCATAGGTAAGAAGATCAAGGTTGATAATCCTATAGTCAGGATACTTTTCTAAAAAATAGGGGACAAAGTTAGATCCGATGAAACCGGCGCATCCGGTTACTAATATTGACTTCATATATTTTCCTTTAGTGCTTTTAGGCACACTTTTAATGAATCTTTCCAATATTGATTAGATATAATTCTATCTAATTAAGCTAATAATGAGGTAAAGAGATGAATATTCTTGTTGTCCGTAATGACAAGTTAGGTGACTTTATTACGGCTCTACCTGCGCTGTATGCTTTAAAGAATTATGATCAGCAGAATAAGATCATTGCATGTGTAGCTCCTTTAAATAAGGCTCTGGCCGAGGCTATGCCTTTTATAGATGAGGTCATCGTGGATGATGGTGATTCGGCTCTTGTATTGGCAAAAAAACTAAGGCAAGCAGGCATAGACGCCTCGATCACGCTTTTCTCAAACACCAAGGTCGCCTTGGCTCAGCTCCTGGCCGGTATAAAAATACGTATTGCACCGGCGACTAAGATCGCGCAGATATTTTACAACCGACGCATAAAACAGAGACGATCCCTGGTCGAAATGGCAGAGTTTGAGTACAACCTTGAACTGACAAAGGCTCTTTTTAAAGAGATAGAACTCTCCTTTCCCTCCCCCCTCGTGCATGTTGAAGAGGCTCAAAAACAGAAGGTATTTGATGATTTTTGCGACAGGTACGGGATAGACAAAAAGAAAAGGATCATCGCTTTTCACCCGGGGTTCGGCGGTTCATCGGATGCAAACTGGACAGTGGAGGAGTATATAGACTTTCTCTTATAAACATCTCCGAGCCCACGAGACCCACATGGATCTCGAATGCAGACT
>CAXGZT010000287.1:0-2046 GCA_964014335.1 uncultured Campylobacterales bacterium
CAGCGCAAGGTTCTCGCTCACAATATCTTTGAGGTCATCAATACGGTGAATATGTAAGCCGCTGATGTCACTGTCATCTATATCCCTGGGAATAGCCATATCAAACCAGTGGCGTTCAAAAGAGCAGGCTTTGACCATGTCGGACTTGATAATAGTCTCCGGGGCTCCCGTTGCTGTGAAAATAAAATCATAATCATTAAGAACTTTTTCCAGATCGGTATAGTATTTGACACTGACCAGGTCACCACATTCATCTGCGATCTCCTGTGCCTTGGAGAGGGTACGGTTCATGATCACGCACCTGCATCCTGCAGAAGCCAGATGTTTGGCACACAAACGACTCATCTCCCCTGCACCGATGATCAGTGCTCTCTTGCCTTCAATGCTCTCGAACTGTGCTTTTGCCTTTGAGACGGCAACGCTGGCTATGGAGACAGGTTTAGACGATATGGAACTTGAGTTTCTCACCTCTGCCGCACACTTAAACGCATAAGTCATCGCGCGGGAGATCTTCAGTCCGCAAAAATTGTTATCTTGGGCATATTTAAAAGCATCCCTAAGCTGCCCCACTATCTGTGTCTCACCGACAACCATTGAGTCTAGCGAAGCCGCGACATTAAAGAGATGGTGCATGGCACCCTGGTCTTCGAAGACATCGGCACGCCCTTCGAGCTCATCCGCAGAGATGTCTGCATTCTTACTCAGGAGTGAAAAGATATATTCTGTTGTCTCTAAGACATTTTTAACAGAACTGAGTACCTCAAGCCGGTTACAGGTCGATACGATCATGGCTTCATTAATGGAGGGATGTTCCAGCATCCGTGACAAACAGAGGTTCAGTTCTTTGTCGATATTGAGAGCAAGTTTCTCACGGACTTCCAGAGTAGAGTTATGATGGGAAAAACTGATCAGCAAATAGTGCATTAAAACTCTCTTCTCATCATATCCTCCAAGATAGCGACTAACTCTTTCTCATCATGCTTCTGTACGGCGGCAATCGCTTCATCACTGAGAGCACGGGCCAAAGCGTAAGAGTGTTCGATCGACTTGTGGGCTTTCATCTGCATCTTGATCCAGTCGGACTCATCCGCATCCAGGGTCTGAAGATGGGCATCTTTTAACCTTTTTTTGGAGTCTTTGTCTATGGAACGGTACAGATACATATAAGGAAGGGTCGTCTTGCCTTCTTTGAAGTCGTTCAATGCCGGTTTTCCCAGGGTCTCTTCATCAGATACGATATCCAGGATATCATCGATGATCTGGAATGCGAGTCCGAGGTTTTTACCGTAAAGCCCATAGTCTTCAGCTTCTTTACCTGCTAAAACAGCCGCGCAATAGGCCGTCGATTCTATCAAGGTCGCTGTTTTTTTATAGATCATATCGAGATAGGCTTCTTCATCATCATTGAAAGACTCCCCCATCTTCACATCGATATATTCGCCTATAGAGAGGACGGTGACTGTCTGGGCTACCGAATGGGCGATACGACTGTCAAAAGCGACAAGCTCCGTAAAAGCCTTTGAATAGAGGATATCACCTACCATCACCGCCACCTTGCTTCCGTCAGTCGCATTAACAGAGTTCACACCGCGACGTGTCATCGCTTCATCGATCACATCATCATGCAAAAGGCTGGCCGCATGAATAAGTTCAATAATTGCAGCTAGTCTGACCGCTTCTTCTGATTCTCCGGCTATCTTCAGTACAAGTTTGGCACGAAGACGTTTTCCGTAGGGGAGGTTTTTGAACAGGAGAGAGATCTCATCATTATCCAGCTCTTCTATCCATGAAAGCATACATTTTTCTACAGCGTCCAACATTGATTTTTACAAACTCTCTTTCAATTCTATAAGTGCTCTTTTTTCGGGATCATCCAACAAAATGTCAAAATGCGCTTTAGAAGTTTTATGATCAAATTTTTTAAATACCAGATATAGGTAGGGAACACGTTTAAATGCGGATACCTTCGGCAATAAACGCACCCTGAAAGCATCCTTCTTATAATGCTTATACAAGATGAACTGGGATGCCCTTTCGTTATAGTTC
>CAXGZT010000288.1:0-2028 GCA_964014335.1 uncultured Campylobacterales bacterium
CCCCTTCACTTCCGCGAACGAGATAGGCATTATAGGAGCTGCCGTTGGCCGTTTTCATGATGATATCGAAGGTACGGATTTTCGGATCAAAGGCCCCTACGAAATGTACGCTGTCCGATAGTGCGGCCACAGCTCCAAGCATCAAAGACCGTACGAGATCACGACCTCGCCCTCCTCGCACCGTACACTGCATTGGCACATCAGACGCAGCTCACTGAGATTCCCCCCTATCATCTCAAGTGTTTTGATCTCTTTCTCTTTCTTGTCCGTAAGCAGTATCATCCCGGACTTTACATGGACGGCACAGGTCGAACAATCCCCTACACGGCAGCCAAACTCCATTGAAGCGCCTGACTTGAATGCCACCTCTTTCATCGTCGTACCTACGGGCACCTTGACTTTTATATTATCGTCTTGGAGAAATACGGTTACCATAATAGATCCTTTTCTCTGTCCTTATCAGATAAGAGCCTAGGCATTAACTTCTCGTCTGCGTTTAGAATAGAACAGGCTTAGGAAATCATACACGTCACTCAAAAAAAAGCGCCGATTGTCAAGGTCTTCAAAATGTCCTCTCCAGCCTTCATCACCCTCTTCGATTCGTTTACTCGGCAGGACAAACTCATTATAAGGCAGCTCGCTCTTCAGGGGTCCAGAACTGTTGATTGCAAGCACAACCGCATCAAAAAGTGAATTCAATGTTTGCGTATCCTCATTAAGGTACAACTCACCGTCTCGTTTATAGAAACGAAAGATGTTTAGTATGTTGTCGGCTTCGGTCTGATCGATTTTTTTCATCTTCTTTCTTTCTCATAGAGTTTTTATCTAAGACCCGCGGGACTTAGATAAAAACTCTAACTTACACTGCCAAGGGCAAGGGCATACAGGATATGCTCATCCGTGTCTAAAAACCTTTGTAAGTCCTGGTCATAATAAGCACCGATCCCGCTCAATCCAAGCCCCATAGCATGAGTTTGTACGCCGAGGATATGTGCGAAATAAGCGGTTTGTGTCAGTACTTTGGCATTAAAATCTGGAGAACTAAATACTAACACTAAGGATGCATTGAAAATAAACTGTTGATGAACAAGTAGGTCAACAATTTCACTTATAAATACTCCCTCACGCTTTAGACATGAACCTTGATAAAGGCCGGGCTTATAGGCTTCGCCCCTCAATAGAACGATGTAGCACGATATCGATTGAGGAAGCTGTAAAAGAAAATGCATAATCTGTTCTATCTGCTCTTTTCTTATAGCTTTGGGAAGAAACTCCCTCGCAGATCTTCGTCTGAGTATAAGCTCTTGCAGACAAGGGATACTCTCCAGTTGCGCACCAAGCCTTGGACCGTCAAAGCCCTGGTGCCTCCTGTAAACCTCTTTTTGTATTACATCTCTTTCATAATAGTCTGTAGGCTGGACCTGCATCAGGTCCGAACCGAGCGGAGTGACTCTTTTAAGACTCTCTTCGCCGCAGAGGACTACGCTGACGATCTGTTCCTGTTCATCCAGGCCCATTCTTCGAGAAAGACCACTTTTGTCAAAGTCCGACAAAAATGTCATCTTCTGTCTTTCACTTATCCCGGCCGCCTCCAAAGAAGCCAGTTGATGCCCCAGATCCAGATAACAGTAGCGGATGGCTCGCTCTTGGTACTTCCAGATCGAGCGAAAAGGTACCAGCGACACCATGATGACCATCCCTTTGAAACGGCTCTTCACTCCCACAAGGTTTTCAATTCCCTCTCTCTCAATATCACGGATCAGTACGAGACTGTCCCTATCGCTGTTGAGATGATATATCCCGCTCAATACTCCTTTGACGCCGCGTATCTGCACATATATCTCTAGGGGATGAAGATTACCGGCCGATGGCGTGTTCAGACGTTTATACGGCTTGTCTGCGATCAGCTGTTGCGAAGTGACACAGCGTGCAAGATACAGGAGTCTAAGCTGGGGTGTACCGGAGAGTGGGTAGGAAAACAGTGATGAGGGGTAATGTTTGAAAAGTGACGGCTGCATATTCCAGTCC
>CAXGZT010000289.1:0-2027 GCA_964014335.1 uncultured Campylobacterales bacterium
ATGATGGATATGTTTTATTTCGCCCTTTGAAAAGTAGATACCCGCATTAAAGATACGATGTTCTTCACGCAGGGCACAACCCAGGACGATGTCGATATTGTGACTTGCCTGAACAAGGCTGTCGAGCTCTTCAAGAGTAAAGGCATCTTCATATACCTTGTCCTGAAGAAGGTAACCGTTTAAGGAGAGTTCGGGGAAGACAATAACTTCAGCATCACAGGCCTTTATCTCTTTGAGATGAAGCTCGATATTGTTTCTATTGAGCTTGGGCGATATCTGAGCTAAAGCGACTTTCATATTTATGCCAGTTCAGCCAATACGGCTTCTAGGCTCTCCATATCAAAGATATTGTAGGTCTTCATCTCTTTGTTGATACGTTTATTCATTCCCGCCAAGACCTTACCGTTTCCAAATTCAATGGCTATGTCTACATCGGCTGAGATAGCTTCAATGCTCTGCTTGTACTTCACAGGTTTTGTAAGCTGGTCAGTCAGAAGTTCAATAGCCTCATCTTTTGTAGAGTAGGCCGTCGTAGTCACATTTGATATTACCGGAGCATTAAAGTTGTCGTTTAAAACCGCTTGCATCTTCTCTTTCAGCGGTGCCTGGGCAGGCTCCAAGATAGGACAGTGAGAAGCTACCGACATGTTTAAAAGCATTGCTCTTTTTGCACCTGCTTCTTTAAACACAGCTTCCATGGAAGCCAGGTCGGACTTCATACCCGCGACGACTAACTGACCCTCTTGATTATAGTTCGCCGGCCAGACTTTTTTACCTTCAGCTTGTGCATCGGTACAGATCTGTTCGACCGCTTCATCCTTAAGCCCCAATACAACCATCATGGAAGCTTCAATCTCATCACAGGCAGTTTGCATAAGCTTTCCGCGGGCCTTGACAAGTTCGACTGCATCAATAGGGTCTAAGGCTCCTGCAGCCGACACAGCCGAGAACTCACCTAGAGAATGCCCCAGAAGAAGCGTCGGTTTAATAGCTGACTTTTCGCTGAAAAGAGCATGCGCCATCATACTGACAAGCAAGATTGCCGGCTGTGTGTTTTCTGTTTTATTAATATCTTCATTTTCTTCAAATAGAAGTGACTCGAAGTTAATACCGGTACGCTCAGACGCTTTAAGCATCATCTCTTTGGCTAGAGGCGAATTTTCGACAAAACTTTTTCCCATACCGACTGTTTGACTTCCCTGTCCAGGGAAAATAAATGCAACTCTTTTACTCATCGTGTAAATATTCCTTGTTTTCAGCTATTTTCTTACGCAGTGTATTTCGATTTAGTCCCAACTTGTCCGAAAGCTGCAACTGTGTTTTAAATTTATCCAAACCGGCATTAATCAGCGGTGCTTCATAAAGATAAAGAAAGTTCCTATAATCACTGTTTCCGCCTAATCGCTCTTTTAAGAAGTTCTCCATAATACTCATCAGTTCTGCCTCGTTAATGTCTTGCAGTTGCACCTGCATATAGACATGACGGCGTATGGAGTGGGCATTATGGCTAAGATCAATCTTCGATACATCGATTTCAATATCGTTCTTAACATCTAAAAGAGTGTTTGCCTCTTGCAAAAAATGTTTTGCCAAGACTTCAACGTCCTTTTTTCGCTCACTCAGAGGGGGCAGAGAGACCTTAATGCCAAAGAACTGTTCTACAATATCATGATTGAACAGAGACGTTGCCAAAGCCATAATTCTAACTTCATATTTTTCCAACATGACCTGAAAGTTATCAAAATTCGGTATCTTGTCAAAATGAGAGATAATCACTGTCTTATGCGAGCTTAATGTACCCTCAAGTTCATCATATTGCCTGGCATCAACAATAGGAGCATTCGGAAGGATATATTGGGCTAAACTTTTTTTACCTGTACCACTCTGACCAAAGATAAAAGCGTTAATAGGCAAACCTTTAAGGAGGTTCGCCGTTTTCAGTGCCTCAAGTGAAGCATCGGAAGCAGTGATATAACTAGTGACCTGTCTCTTATACACATCTGACGCTGCCGACGAAAGTGTCGGTG
>CAXGZT010000290.1:0-2021 GCA_964014335.1 uncultured Campylobacterales bacterium
TTAGGATCTGTAATATCTCATATAGAAAGTATAATCTCTTTTTTACAGGATAGAAGCCACTTGGTCTGTAGAATCTTCAGGATTGACCTCCGGCAATATAATCGTAAAACGTGCACCTTCGGACGTGTTTTCAACGTGCAGAGTACCGTTCAGTCGCTCTTCGACAATGGATTTGGACATATACAGACCAATGCCGGTGCCTTGCGACTCTGGTTTGGTGGTAAAATAGGGGTTGAAGATCTTGTCTATAATAGTCTTATCAACACCTCCCGCGTTATCCTCTATACTCAAAGAAGCCCTCTTTTTATCGCTATGGATACTAAAGCCGATTGTGCGTTCACTCTTGCCTATCTCCAGGAGAGCATCATGGGCGTTCTTGATCAGGTTCATGCAGACCTGGATGAGTTCATTTCGTCTGTTGTGTACATAAGGGTTTTGTGCATTGCTGATACTGATATTTATTTTTGCATATTGAATCATGGCCCCGGAGAGTGAAAGTGCTGAATGAATAACCTCTACAAGTGCATAAGTCTCGGTCCTGGGGGTATTGGAATAGAAGTTTCGAAAGTCGTCGATGGTCTGAGACATATACTGCAGGTTCGTATCTATCTGATCATGGGCTTTATCAAAGGCATTTTCATCGAATTTATCAAGCTTGAACTTAAAATAGAGGTTTTGGTTGATGAGGGCAAGGGTATTCAGGGGTTGTCTCCACTGATGGGCGATCTGTTCGATCATCTCACCCAGTGCCGCGAATCGAGATTGCTGGATCATGATCCTGTCTTTATTGCGCTCTTTCAGCAGGGCTGTCTCTAAATTTTTTTGCAGGGTCGAGTTGAGATTGTTGACCTTGTTGAGGTAATCGTCCTGAATGGACTTGATACGGTCTCCCAGCGCCCAGGAAAGCATGATCATCTCTACGGCTGAACCGATCTGCTGTGCATGGTTCATCAGATAAAAGCCGCCGATCAGGTCAAACTTGTTTAGGGAGAAGAGTATGCACCCGATCAAAAAGATGAACCAGCCTATAATGTAAAAACGTGCAGGCCGATACCCTTTTTTGTATATTAAGACTCCGGTACTCAGGAGGAAAACAGGCACGATGATGGAAAGAAGTCCGTCGATTTTGACAATATAATGATAAGGACCGACGGTAGCAGCCAGGGTCAGGAGAAAAGAGAAATACATCAGATACTTTAAGAATAGGTCCATTTTAGGGGCATACTCTTCGGTCTGCAAAAAGTGCCGTGAAAAAAGGATGGAAGAGAAGCTTAGGAAAGAGGTGCTTAAAATGGAGGCATGTTCTGTTAACCAGGGGAGATGAGTCCAAATATAAGCTACACCTATGCCGTCCAGGGAGAGTTGCCAAAAGACGAAACTGTTGGCAAAGAGGAGATAAAAAAGATAGTTGTTATCACGGGTATAGACAAAGAGAACACCGTTATATAGAATAATAATGATAACGAGTCCGTAATATATCCCTGCGATAATGATAGAGAAGTGTTGCTCTTCGACCATCGTACGAGAGTTTATCAATGAGAGAGGCACCTGCAGGGCTCCCTCTGTTTGTACTTTTATATAAAGGGTGTGTTCAGCGGCTTTGGAAAGAGGCAGCTGATGTATGAAAGAGGGGGTAGAAACCCCTCTGCTTGAAAAAGGGCGGAGCTCCCCCGAAGGGGTACTCTCTATGAGTCTATCTTCATCATCAAAAAGGTAATAGTCGATATAGTCCAGCGGCGGATAATCAATTTTGACCCACCAATCGCGTAAAAACTGCTCCTCAGTTGGCCGTATGCGAAGCTTGAACCAGTAGGGAGTATTGTTGATACCAAAGCTTTGAATACCTTTATGGCTGGGGATGAAACTCTTTGTCTGTACCTGAGAGATAGAGAGTTCGCCGTTTTTATCCTCAAAATAGGAAAGATCATAGGAAAGCCCCTCTTGGGCATATGAAAAGGGTGTTGAACCACATAAGAGTATCAATTCGATGAATGTCATTACTAACGGATTTATGATAAAGG
>CAXGZT010000291.1:0-1994 GCA_964014335.1 uncultured Campylobacterales bacterium
GATCAATGTGGGTCTCGTGGGCTCGGAGATGTGTATAAGAGACAGCCTTAAGTGATGAAGAGCTTGGTGCCTTTATACAAAGTTTCTCTGCTCTGTATAGAAGTTTTGTGGACCTTGATAACAAGAGTTTTATTTTATATGTGTTCACAAAAGAGAGTTTTGACCTAAAGGACTTGAGTAGTAGGTTTAATGTTGAAATTGAACAAATCAGCAGTAGAGATGATAAATGGGAATATTTAATATTTTCTCTGATATCGGTCTTTATAATCATGATCCTATTCAGGTTGGTCTTTAAATCCTTTGCGGCATCTATTACGGCCGTGAGTATTATCGGTCTGACATTGCTATTTTCTATTGCTGCTGTCCAGCTGTTAATGCCGGATGTGACTATACATATAGCGATGTCCTTGATTATTGTAAGTATATCCTTGCTTGATTATCTTTATTTTTATTACCGCTGGCATGTATCACAATATAATTCAAATCCTACACGTGCCCTGATGAAATGTTTAGACCGCAATTTAAAACCCGCCTTTTGGACGACAACAATTACCGTCGTAGGTTTAGCCCCTTTGCTGTTAATCGATTCTGATGTGATCAACGTATTGTGTCTGAGTGCTGTTTTTGCTTCAATAATTGCCTATCTTCTCAATATTACTTTATTGCCGGCAATGCTCAGTCTATTCCATATCGATCACCCGAAAGTGGGTTATGGACGATATTGTTATTATTTCGCCAATAAAGAGTTGCATTACAAACGTAATTATCTTTATGTATTTATTATTATTTCGGTGCTTGTTATCTCATTTGTAGGATACTCTTTTTTATATGACTCTAACCGTTTTATCTCCAATCACAACTCGCATAACGCTATCAGTTTTGAAGTGATGTATGAAGACTTGGATACATCGACGATTGAAGCCTTGTATCGGTTGGAGAACTTATTGCAAAGAGAGTTCAAAAGTGTTGAACATATTGAATCTATCTCGACAACTGTGGATAAACTTTTGGATATTAAGCAATCGCACTTGCCCATAAATGACGACTCCCTTCAAGAAGCCCTCTTCTTTATCAAGATTTATGGACTTGACAGCAAGCTGATCAAAGAAAAAAGTCTCCCCGTTACCATTATGCTCAGCAAAGATTCAAAGGAGAAGGCGGATGTATTGAAGTGGTTAAGTGCCTACGCGCCTTTACAGCTGTACTTTAATGATGTGGACACCTTAGTATCCATGGTGAAAATGCAAAATTCAAAAGTTCTGCTTTTTACGGTGCTGACGGCAGTATTGATCATTGCATCTTTTATGGGGTTTATATTCAGGAATGTTTACATGATTGTTGTTGCATTTTTAGCGAGTACGATTCCAATGGCATGGTTTTCGTTTGCTATGTATATACTGCATCTGCCATTTTCGCTTGAGGTTTTGATCGCTATGGTCATCTCATTGGGTCTGGCTTCAGATGCTACGATTCATTTCGCGTATAAATATTGGAGAGCCCGCTTTTATGGACGGACGAAAAAGCATAGTTTAGAGATTGTTTTCTTTTACGGGGCTGTTCCTGTTATTATTGGAAGTCTTGTACTGGCAGTGACATTTTACGGGCTCTCTTTTTCAAATGCGTTAACGCTTCAACTTATAGGTCAATACTCGGCACTTTTGATCTTGATGTCCTTAGCCGTGGATATGTTTATTTTGCCCATTTTGCTGCTTGTGACCGATAAATACCTCCAGGAGAGTATTAGAAAGCATTAAGTAATCGTATTGGAATGAAGTTTGAAATAGTTTTTGTTCTTTGAACCGCTATTCCTATGAGGGGCTAATGGTATCCGTATTATGGCAGTGAACTGTCATACAGGTATTGAAAGCTCGCATTGCATCTTTTCTACGTTATAAATTAATATATTAGTTCAAAAAATATGATGAAAACTCTTCTTGAGATAAACAGCCAGAACAAATTTCAAAATTCCTTTTAAAAACTCTTGACATGCGAAG
>CAXGZT010000292.1:0-1962 GCA_964014335.1 uncultured Campylobacterales bacterium
TACACCGACACTTTCGTCGGCAGCGTCAGATGTGTATAAGAGACAGTTCCAACGCTTATGTGCGAAACTTGGCTATCTCTATCTTGCAAGACTACGGGGAGGCGATCAAATATTATATAGTGAAGTTTTTAATCGGCGATGATTATGACCTTCGTATCTTTGCCATCAATGTTTTAGGTGATGTGGACTTTGCAGAATCCAGGGATATGCTGATCGAACTTCTGGAGGGTGAGGAGAACATCAATGTCGCGATGACGGCCGTAGATTATATGGCTGAGATCGGTCAGCCTGAAGATGTGGCACTTTTGAAGCGGGTCAGAGAACGTTTTAAAGATGAGAGTTATGCGCTCTTTGCTATTGATGCAGCTATTGAATCGATAGAGGCCTAAAAGATGTTTAATGAAGGTAACTTTTCAAAACTTGCTGAGTTTATCTACAGGAAGAGCGGTATCTATCTAGAAGAGTCGAAACATTATGACAAAATTGCCAAATTTGTCAATAAGCGCACAAAAGAACTCGACCTGGATAACTTTCGCAAGTATTTCTTCCGTTTGCGTTTTGAGGATCACGAAGGTACAGAGTTCCAAGAGCTGATGAACGCGGTAACGGTGAACGAGACCTACTTTTTTAGAGAGTATGAGCAGTTTGAGGTACTAGTCAACCATGTCCTGCCTGAGCTGGATAGAAGCCGTCCAAAAAACGAGCCTTTGCGTATCCTCTCTGCCCCCTGCTCGACGGGAGAAGAGCCTTACTCTATGGTACTGTATCTGCTTCAAGAAGCGGAGTTGATAGAGAGACGCGATGTGGAGATTATCGGGATAGATATTGATTCTAATGTGGTGAAGAAAGCCCAGGACGGAAAGTTTTCGGAGCGCTCGGTACATGCGATTCCTGCCGATCAGCTTCAAAGCTACTTCAAGAAGGTGGGTTTTGGCTACACTCTTATCCCCGATCTTATCGGAACGGTAGAGTTTAAGGTCGTTAACATCTTTGACCGTGCAGCTATACGCGCTTTGGGGAAGTTTGATGTTATTTTTTCTCGAAATATGCTGATTTATTTTGATGATGCCAGTAAAAAAGAGGTAGCTATGAACTTTTATGATATGCTCAGACCCGAAGGATATGTCTTCTTAGGGCATGCCGAGTATATGAGCCGTATCGTTTCTGTCTTTAAGGCTAAAAAGTTTGAAAACTCTATGATTTATCAGAAATAAAGTACAGCCTAATGGAGATTAGAAAATGAAGGGGCCTTATAAAAGCGGGGATAGCGGCATGCTGTTATAAGGTGCAGTGATACTCTTTAGAAAAGTATTTAGACAGCTCTGCTGAGCTATGTAAATACTTTTCCCAGTCTGAAAAGTGAAATAAATTTTAGTAAATGATTTAAAAGGAGAAAATATGGCACAGCCTATTGTTATGTTTATCGATGACTCTGAAACGGCATTGGCCTCAACACGTATGACGGTCTCATCTATGCCTATTGAAGTGAAGCAGTATCTTGAAGCAGAGTTATGTCTCAACGATATTAAGGCAGGCGTAGTACCTGATCTTGTCATCACGGACTTAAACATGCCGGTGATGAATGGTCTAGAACTTTTGAAGGCCCTGCGTGAGCTGCCGGCGACAAAACGTACACCCGTTTTGATGCTAACTACGGAGACCAAGGATGAACTCAAGCAACAGGGCAAGGCCTTAGGTCTGACGGGTTGGATTGTGAAACCTTTTAATCCGACACAGTTAAAGTCAGCGATCACTCGGGTTCTTCGCTTGCCTGCATAATATCTCTGGTATGCAAGAGACTCATCTATATGAGGAAGTAAATATGATATTTACTATAGAAAAAAATATCGTCAGAGGATGGATAATATGATTTTTGATTCATTAAATAAACTGCTGGAGCATATTAAGCAGGTTGAACGCGACACGATATCCATATCCAAAGAAGCCCAGATGAAACTCTCT
>CAXGZT010000293.1:0-1923 GCA_964014335.1 uncultured Campylobacterales bacterium
ATGATGTATCGCGGCATCATGTTGATGATGGCCTTGTGCAGCGGTGTCGGTTCGAACTCTTTTGTATAGATAAAGTTGACGAGCTGATTAAGATACTCGATACCGCGACGCTGTTCCAGGTGCATGGCTGCACGCGAATACTCAAACATCAGTCGTTCACTCATGGCTCTGCCGTTGTTCATCTTCAAGATCATCGAGTCCGAATCATAAGGCATCTCTTCGCCGTCCTTGGTGAGCGTTCCCTTAAATACTCCCAATCCGAAGTAGGGTACCGCAGTCTGGTTGCGAATCTCTTTTTTAATCGTATTGATTGTTTCGTTTATATCAATTGTCTCACTCATTAATGGCATCCTTTTCCTGTATAGCACTCCTGGGCGGCCAGAATCTTTCTTCCCAGGGTAGCTGTGTTAAAGCTGTCGCAGATGTTTTTGCTAAACTCATCATAAAACAGAGCCCCGTCCTTCGAGATCAGGATCACAGCCTTGGTCAGTTCTCCGTCACAGGGTTTGCCGCTTAGTCTCACTCCGTAATAATCAGAAAACTCTTCATCTTCATCGATATAAAAATCAAACCCCTCTATATCGGGAGCTTCATGTTCACTGTTTGCGACGATAATGGATGAAACGACTTCATGTTCACCGCCTTTTGGAAGACCTTTTGCGATATTTCTTAACTCTTCTTCAAAGGTAGCATCGATAAAAGGGAGGGTGATGATAAGCTGTGTCTTTCCATTTTGGCCTCCAAGGGTATGCTTTTTTCCCTGGACGTCTTTGATGGAGACCTTTTCTGAGGCATATCCTATATCTAAGGGCATCTCATTAAGATGCATGGTGGATGTGTTGAACTGTACTTGCATAATAAGCTCCTAATAAAAAATTTTTGATTGCGATATCGACTTCATGGATTATGGAGGGGATCTTATAGATCGATACTCCGCCGTTATTCAAACTGCGCAAAGTGTTCTTGCAGTACTTATCGGCAAGAAGGTAACTTGAACCGCCAATGACATCAAGCAGAGCATAGTGTTCACAGGCATGAGAAAAATCTTTCTGACGTTCTACACTGCAGTCACAGTTGATCTCTTCATCCCTAAAAGCTTCTGCATTCCTTGAAGAGACGGGGTTGTCAAAGATCGCATTCAGCGAGAAACTCACTTCCGCCTTCTCTTTATGGATAGAGTAGATTGCAAACTTAGGTGCCGTACATGGATTATTATGATAGACACGGTGGTTTGAAGTCATTGCTATGGCTATCTTCATGCGTTTTACCTTATGTTTTTGTATGGTTCTGCATATAGTGTTCTAGACGAAGGTTCGGAGATAGGAAACAAAAAGTACAAGAGTTACAAAAGGATGACAAAAATGTAGGAGATGGTTTTTTAGAGGGGGAAAAACTGCTAGAACATCTTATGCAGTTACAGCAGTGATAAATGATTATAGCTACATGATGCGAGGTCATTTGAATTCCTAAAAAAAACTATCATATAAGGAGCTAAAATGAGCTGTAGTTCAAGCAATCCGGCCGAAGCAAGTATGCCGGCAGACATCCAAGAAAAGATTCACGATCACCCTTGTTATTCGGAAGGGGCACATCACCACTATGCACGTATTCACGTTGCAGTCGCACCGGCATGTAATATCCAATGTAATTACTGTAATAGAAAATATGACTGTTCCAACGAATCACGCCCAGGCGTGACAAGTGAACGTCTGACACCGGAAGAGTCAGTCAAGAAGGTGATGTTCGTCGGTGGAGAAGTCCAGCGTATGTCGGTTCTGGGCATAGCAGGGCCGGGTGATGCACTTGCCAACCCTAAGAAAACCTTCGATACTTTTAGAATGGTACGTGAAAAAGCACCGGACCTTAAACGTCTTTCAACGAATGGTCTTGAGTTGCCGGCATTTGTAGACGAGATGGTGAAAT
>CAXGZT010000294.1:0-1859 GCA_964014335.1 uncultured Campylobacterales bacterium
GAATTATACTCTAAAATAGATATGAAATTGATTAAGTTGATGCAGGGGAAAGAAGGTTTTTAGAGTAAGTCAAGAGGCTAACGCGCTTAGCCTCTTTCGATCATTTTTCCAGAAGATAGGCTTTGATGATTTTTTGTTCGTCGTAGGGGCGGTTGGCACGAGGCGATACTTCCACCATCTCAAGCTTACGAACATTTTCGTATCCCGATTTAACTTCTCCAAAGATGGTATGGCGGCCGTTCAGCCAGGGCGTTGGAGCGACAGTAATAAAGAACTGGCTTCCGTTCGTACCGGGACCGGCATTGGCCATTGCAAGAATACCTTTTTTGTTAAAGACGACATTGGGAGCAAACTCATCTTTAAAAGGGGTTTTCCAGATGGATTCTCCCCCACGGCCCGTTCCGGTCGGATCCCCGCCTTGGATCATAAAGCCTTTGATGATGCGATGGAAGATAAGACCGTTGTAATATCCGTTTTTAACGTGGGTAGTGAAGTTCTCGACAGCTTTGGGAGCGATCTTCGCAAAGAGTTCCAGGCTTATCTTGCCCTGAGTGGTTTCAAAAACAACGACAGGGTTCTTGCTGCCCTCTTTGGAGAGCGAGTCATGCAGAGAAACGGCTTCTAGGGAGAGCGTAAGGCTAAAAAGCATGAGTAGTGTTTTAATCAGTTTCATTATGTAGTCCTTTTATTTGGTTGATGATATTATAGACAGCTTCGCTTTCGCTTAAGATAAAACTCTTTTTCTGCGCGCGTGAAATCAGCTCTATAGGGTCGTATTGACTCTCTTCATCTATGACGATGATCATATATTGGGTGTTTAGGCAGTTTATGCGGTTGAGCGGATAGAGCAAAACTCCCTCTTCTATGTCCGAATCGTCAAAAAGATAAGAGATGGGAGTGAAGTACTCATTGATCTCGCTCTGAAGCTCTCGCCGTTTTTCTTTGTCATGATAAAAAATAGTGATCTCGTTGGGATGCGCTTCTTTCAGAAGGCCTTCGAGGATGAGCAAAACGTTCATATGGATGTTCCCGTGTCTGAAAACGAGCTCTTTGCCGAGCTGATCGATCTCCCTGCCTTCACAGGCTGCACAAAGCGCGGGAGAGAGACGAAAACTTTGGGTCAGTTTATAGGAGGGAAGCTTGTCTATGGAATGGTGCGAAGCGCATAAGAGATGCCCCTCTTTATCCAAAAGAGACTGCAGGGCGGCTAGATCTTCTTGATTGATGTCATCGCAGACGACCAAGTCGTATCTCTCTTTCTCCCTCGAACGTCTGTGAATAGATTCGAAACTGCTTACGGTTATATCTGCGGGGTTAAGCCCCCATCCGGAGTTTTCAATACACTTGAATATCAAAGACTGTAAGAGGTGAACATTGCACGGACGCGGAGCAAGAACAATTAGACGAAGCTTCGGGGTTTTCATCAGTTCATACAGGGCTTTGGCAATCAGCAGGGAACTTTTTCCTGAGCCTGGAAGGCCCTGTAGAAGGAGGTCTCCATGCAGGTCTGAATGAATGAACCCTTGCTGTCCAGAGGAGATAAGCTCCCCGGTCTTCGGAAGGATGAATTCCGAAAAGAGTGCCTGTTTTACTCTGTTTGTCTCAACACTGCAGTTCTCATCGGCAAGGTCTGAAAGCTTTTTATGAGAGTCGAGGGTATCACGGAAAAGTATCAATGGTTTAGGCATAAGTTCATGAAAACTTCTGTCCAAATGGTCAAAGTCATCTTCGCTGAGCTGTGTACAGATCAGAACGGAATGGACAGGGGTCGTCCGTGAAATGGAGGCCTCATCAAACCGTGATTCCAGGAACCCCTTATCGCTTCTGAGCCGTCTATCCGCATTTATCTCATCTGCATT
>CAXGZT010000295.1:0-1805 GCA_964014335.1 uncultured Campylobacterales bacterium
ACACCGACACTTTCGTCGGCAGCGTCAGATGTGTATAAGAGACAGGTCCTTAAGCTCGTAAGCAGATCCATCATCTAAGAGTCTGCATCTTGGATGATGGGAAGATTTGGCTTTTTTAACATGTTCCTTCTCTCCTTCTACCGGTTTCATATAGGCTTTTCTAACCTCCTTTTGTTGAAAGCTAAAGTCGAGCGGTAGTTCGCTCGCCCCGCCATAACCGCGTCCTTCTTTATCTTCTAAAAAAGCTTTGGAAACCTTTCCTTCGATCAAGGCGATTGACTTTTCGACTTGAATCTTCTCTCGGATAGCACTCTCATCCTCGGCTTCAAACACCTCTTGTGTAATAAAAATTTTTTGGGTCTGTTGAGGCACCTTACTCAGTTTAAGCTCTCCTTGGCTTGCTCCGCCAAAGTAACGCTCTAGTTTGCAGGCACTGGGGATAAGGTAGACCCTCTTATCACTGATAAGAAGTCTCTGTTTATATTTTTTTTCAAGGCTGTCAAGATTGCGCGGATTCGTATCATTAGAGATATAGATCAGTTCATCAGCCCATATGGATGATATTGAGAAAAGAACTCCTAAAAGATATCTCATTGAAAAACGTCCTTGTCTGAGAGCCACAATATCCACGAGCGCTCTTTGATCTCTCCTACATCGATAAAGCCGTCATTTTTCAATTTATAATATTCGTAGACAACAGAGATCTTTCCGTCTCTTGCCGCATCTATATAGGGCTGGGGGATAATTATCTTGTAAGATTGCGTACCCGGTCCGATCCCGTCCTGATCAGCTTTATCAAGGGCTAAGACCCCGAACAGCTCTTCTTTTTTACCCGAGACTTTAATACGCACATGTCTAGCACCGTGGTGTAGGGCAAGTTTATAAGCCTTGGGAAGTTCACGGTCATAAACCTCTAAGGAGTTATATCGGGTCGAGCTTTGAAATGGAGAACTGAATTTACCTTGAAGGGTAAAGCTCTTATCGCGGGCAGTGATAATAATATTTTTATCTTCTATCTCACCTTGTGGGATAGTCCTGTTATACGTCGTAGTCGAACATCCGCTGAAGATGAGGAGAGATAGGGAGAAAATTATCAATGAACGCATTAGATTCCTTCGAGCTGAAAAAGTTTAAAGTATAGATAATTATAGCCTGAGTTTATTGTGCTTTTCTGAAGTTGCGCAAGGCTTTGTGAATATTGAATCAAAGAGATAAATTGCCAGATATCGTTTTATAAAAGGATTCAACTATGTTATGATAGTCGTATTAAAAAGAGGTGAGATGGTTTATCATACACATTCTATTGCAGCTGTTTTTGAACAACTTGACACATCGGAGAAAGGTCTTTCGGACGAGAGCGTTGATGAACGGCTTAGTCGTTATGGCCGAAACACCCTTCCCGAGTCCGAAAAACGCTTTTTTTATATGATACTGTTTGATCAATTTAAAAGCCCGATCATATATGTTCTGCTTATTGCCGTAGTGGTCTCTGTTGCGATCAAAGAGTTTACGGATGCTTATTTCATTCTTGGCGTACTCCTTATCAATGCTGTCATTGGGACATATCAGGAGTACAGTGCGGCACAGAAGGCTGATACACTTAAGCAGATCGTCAAGACCTATGCGAACGTCATCCGCGATGGTAGCCAGCAACGTATTACCAGCAGTGAACTTACTATAGGGGACCTCGTATTATTAGAATCCGGATCGCAGATCCCGGCAGACCTTCGTCTCGTTGATTCTACCGACCTGTTTGTTAACTGTCTCTTATACACATCTGACGCTGCCGACGAAAGTGTCGGTGT
>CAXGZT010000296.1:0-1570 GCA_964014335.1 uncultured Campylobacterales bacterium
ACACCGACACTTTCGTCGGCAGCGTCAGATGTGTATAAGAGACAGATGTAATATGATTTTACCTGGGGGATCTGGTTTATACAGGCACACAGACCTTCCGTGACAAGGGCACGGGAGAGTTCCCCTGCCACCGTCTCGTTTGGAACCGTACAAAAAACGATCATAGGGTGATCTGCGTTCCAATACCCTCTGAAGTAAAGAGTTCAAGCAGTATGGAGTGTTCGACACGACCGTCAATGATATGCGCTTTTTGCACACCCCCTTCAATCGCCTCAAGGCAGGCATCCACCTTAGGCACCATTCCGCCGTTGATCGTACCATCAGCCTTCAACTCTTCTACCTGGGCCTCACTGAGCGTAGATAGAAGCTTTTTGTCATTATCCAATACGCCCGGCGTGTCGGTCAGGAATATGACCTTGTTCGCACCTATGGCCTTGGCGACTTGAGAGGCCGCAAGGTCGGCATTAATGTTGTAACCGGGATGGCCCATCGTATCTCCCGCCGCGATAGGCGCGATAACGGGAACAAACTTTTCATGAATAAGGTTATGGATGACCTCGGCCTTAACACCTGTGATCGTCCCGGTCAGCCCCCATTTAGCATGTTCTTTCGGCTCGGCCATAATAAAATGGGCATCCTTGCCGCTGACGCCTATGGCTTTTGCACTGTGGGCATTCAGCAGGGAGACGATTCCGCTATTGATCTCTCCGCTTAAGATCATCTCTACGATACGCATCACCTCGGGCGTAGTGACGCGCTGACCGTCAATAAACTCGGTCTGAATATTGAGTTTCTCCAGCATGTCCGTGATCTTTTTCCCGCCGCCATGGACAATAACAGGCTTGATCCCTACCAAGTACAAAAGCAGGACATCTTGAGCGAAACTCTCGATTAGCCTTGGGTCGGTTTGCGCCGAACCGCCATACTTGATGACAACGATCTTTTTATTGAACTCTTTTATAAAAGGAAGGGCGTCAAGTAGTGTTTTTACTTTCTCAATTTTTGCTTGCATAATAATACTTCTTTATTTTAATGTCGAGATTTTAACATATTCCTGCACACTTTGATGTATCTCTTGATTCACCTCAAGTTCAAGTTCTAAAAAAGAGAGAGGAATATCGAAACCTTGCATCTTCACAGCATCTTTGCGTGTCACCAAAAGGGAGTCTGCCTGCGTACTTCTCAAGATCTTCTCCAGCTCTTCCTTCTTGAAACTGTAATGATCGGGGAAATAGACCTTTTCCATCACATCTTCGCTCAGATACGGGTCTAAGCGCTGGGGCTTTGAGATGGCGGTGACCAGGGTCATCTTGGCTTTCGGATTTGATATCTCCACCCTGCGGCTGAAGTCTCTGCCCTCTTCCAGCTTTATAGCCTCTTTTCCCTTCCATAAAAGTTCTCTGAAAGGTCCCGAAGGAAGACAAAAAGGGTTTTTCTGTTTGGAGACGATAAGAAGGTCTAACTTCTTGATAAAATGCTTGCTGTAGGCATCATCCAAAAAGACAAGCTCCGCACCCATAGATTTTGCCTGCTCTATACCTACCTACCTCTCTTCTACAACGATAACGAC